>JARRQT010000006.1:0-47382 GCA_037381445.1 Calditrichia bacterium | reverse complement strand
AAGCATATTCCGCCTGCCAGCGGACAAAATCCGAGTAGCTCAAATTTGCCGAGGCGGAAGGGACTCTTTCGTTTGCCATAACAGCGGGGTAAATTGCGTTGAGTTCATCAAGAAGCACCAAAATCGACCATAAATCTATGGCAATATGATGAAATACGATTAGCAAAACATATTCTTCAGCTTGGAGGTGATACAGTGTGATACGCAAAACCGGTCCGGTTTCAAGATTGAATGGCCGGTGGATCTCTGATATCATCTCCTCACGGAATTGCTCTTCTGTTTGATTCAATCGTTCAATAACTTCAAATGGCGCTTTTATCCGTTCACGGACGCGCTGATAGGGCTCATTCTCTTTACTCGGATACGTCGTTCTGAGAGATGGATGACGGTCTATTAAAATCTGAATGGATTTTTTTAGAGATTCGACATCAAGTCCGGATAAAATTTTAACACTTATATATTCGTTATATGCGGCGCTTCGGGGCGCCAATTGATGAATAAACCACAGGGACCTTTGGCCATAAGAAAGGGGATATTCATTCTTTTGACCGTTTGCAGGTCCAATGGAAATCCGATGGCGGGAATTTTCGTTTGCTATTTTGTCCAAAATTTTCCCAGCCATTTGAGAAATCGTCAGCGGTTCGAACAAATCGTTCAATGGAAAATGAATCCCGGCTTTTTCTTCAATCTCATTCTTAAGCTCAACCATCATAAGCGAGTCCAGGCCGAAACCGGGAAGCTGTTTACTGTAGGAAATCGACCGGATATCACTTTTAATCAAACCGGCAATAACGGCAGCCAGCCACTTTTTCAGAACCTCAATGCCCGGATTATTTCTAATATCGGACCATTGATCCGGCTCTTCGCGGCTTATGCCCTGCTTTTTCAACAAATCATCTTGCGCGGCATCTTCAAATTTCATTTCTGCAACAATCTCCAGGCCACCATTCACAAAAGCCTCCCGGGCAGCCCAGCGTTGTATTTTCCCGCTGGATGTTTTGGAGATCGTCCGGGCTTTGATCAACACAATCGCATAAGGCTGCAGTTCGTGAGTCTCGACTACATTTTGAAGGACAGTATTCAAAATCTCATCCAGATTGTGATTATTGCCTGGTCTTATTTCCTGAACGATAACCAGCCGTTCTTCATTATCAATTTCCATAGAGAAGGCAGCAACACAGCCAGGCCGCAGAGCTGGATGGCTGTTTTCAACCGTAAACTCAATATCCTGTGGATAATGATTCCGCCCCCTGATAATAATCAGGTCTTTGGCCCGGCCTGAGATGAAAATCTGGTCCCCGTAAAAAAAGCCGAGATCGCCGGTTCGCAGAAAAGGTCCTTCCCCGGTATCCGATGTATAGGCCTGAAATATTTCCCGGGATTTTTCCGGTTTTTGCCAATATCCCTTTGCAATACTTTCACCTTTTACCCAGATTTCACCGATTTCGTCAGGCTGACAAACAGTTTTGGAATTGGGATGAACAACCAGAATCTGCTGTTCCCCAAGGTTTTTCCCGCAACCAACCAGCGTGTTTTGATTCTTTCCTGAATTGATCCGCACTCGTTTTTCTTTCAATGCATCTTTTTCGAATGAGCGCACTTGGGGTTCATCTTCGACCGTACCGCCCGAGACAAACAAGGTTGCCTCCGCGAGCCCATAACAGGGATAGAAGGCTTCTCGCCGGAAGCCGCAGGGTTTAAATTTTTCCGTGAATTTTTCGATTGTCTCAGCCCTGACCGGTTCCGCACCAGAAAACGCCACTTTCCAGTTTGAGAGATCCAATGTTTCGAGCAGGTCCGGATCAACTTTTCTGATGCAGAGATCATATGCAAAATTAGGTCCCCCGCTCACCACCGGCGCATCCTTAACTTCTGAGATCGCTTTCAACCAACGGAGCGGCCACTGCAGAAAGGTCAGCGGAGACATCAGGTGACAGGTTATTCCATAATAAATCGGCTGAAGTACGCCGCCGATTAGTCCCATGTCATGGTACATCGGTAGCCAAATTACAGCTTCGCAACCGGGAAGCATGAAAGTATCTGCCATTAATCTAAGATTGTATAAAAGGTTACCATGGGTCAGCATGACGCCTTTAGGTTCGCCGGTAGAGCCGGAAGTATATTGTATGAAAGCAAGATTGTCCCTGCCCACATTTGGGTTTTCCCACTTGTCGGCAATATCACCCTCAATTTCATCCGTAGCAATCCACTCAAGCGCATTAAAATGGCTCAATCCGGATACTTTCAGGTCAGCGGGAGAGACCTTGTCCATTGCCTTCCTCAGCAGAGGAATTTTTTCAAGCGAATTATAGATCTGTGCACTTTTTGTAAATAGTCTAATTGATGAACGGATGGAATTTATTGTTAATGCAACTTTAGCCTGCGAATCCTTCACAATCACGTCCAATCGCGGCAATGTGCGGGCGAGGCGCCTGGGATTGGGCGGGTAAGCAGGAACCGCAATTACACCTGCGTACACGCAGCCGAGAAATCCGGCTATATAATCAAAACCAGGCGGGTAGAGGAGAAGAACTCTTTCTCCCCGCAAATTCATTTTTTGCAGAACTGCCGCAATTGCGCGCGCCCGCAAATCCAATTCTGCATATGTAACAGAAAGTTTAGCGCCTTTGCTATCATTCAGGAAAGTGTAAGAGATTTTATGGGACTGGTGAGAAGCACGCCAAGATAAGATATCAAGCAATGAAGAGGGGTGGAATTCAAAATTTTGGGATTCAATATTTCTTTTTGCCATATTCAATTTTCTAAAATGTAATGTAATCTCCCTGTATCGTCCCTGAGGGTATAAATTTTGACGATCCGTGTGAAGTGAAATTTTCCTGAAGAATCGCAGTCAATATGCAAAGGTTCCGCAAAAGGAACAAAATCGTTGGCATTTCTTGACAAATACATTCACGAGCGGTAACGATTTTCCGACTTATATCCCCGGAAAACATTCAATTTAAAAAGACAATCATCTTCTTTTAAGGCATTCTACCAAAAGAAAAATCACCCGATCGTTTTATACAGGAAACAGAACATCAAAGTATAAAACGTCTAATGAAATAAAAATATTAAACGGAGAATAAGCTAAATCGATACTGACAACTTGGATATGTTAAAAATATTTAGAAGACCAATTTTATATTTATAAATAAGAGGCAACATAAAATTCAAGCTCAAGCGCAAAAGAATTAATAAAATATTTAATCAAACAAACCGACAGAAGTTTCAAGTTGTTGACAAATCACTGTTAATTATTATACTATGTTACTTACCATTTTCGATGGTTATATTATTTATATCTGATATATTTTCCCTAAAGCCATAATCAAGCTATAGACTATGTACATATTTGAAGACACCAGGGCTGTGACTCAAATCACACAATTTCAGTTCAGCTTCATGCATTAATATAGTGTTGTATTTGAATATATATTTTATATTTTCATATAATTTCTAATTTGAATTGCAGCACAAAACAAATTGTTTTCTGTTGAGGCTCACTTAGCATACAGAGATCTAATTAAGCAAATGCTCTTTATATTTATCTTGTCCGGATATTTTTAAAACTCCATTGCAGCACACCTTTTCAGGATTGTCTGTTTTTTTCGGTTTTCCTCTATCATTCAGATTTGATATAGATTTATATTTTTTTCAATGGAGACAGATATGAAACGCTCATTGCTTATCGCAATAGTTTTATTCTTCTCGGTGCTTGTACAACCTCATTATGGTCAGTCAATCCCCGAAAAACCAAAATCCAACCCGATGGAAATAATTTCCGTAAATATTCCCTCCACAAATATAGGGGAAATAAAAAAATTTATTGACATCGCAAGCGGAAGGCCCGAATGGAAAAATTTCGGAAAGACTTGCTTCCTACTACTTCCATACTTCTGTTCGGACGGAAAAAACAAGTTGGTTGTGGGATGATGATATACCGGTTGCAGTCTCGCCAAATCACGAAAAGAATCCATCTATCACAGCATTTTCCGGATATCAAAATTCTCCCGAAATGTTTCTTGCTGCAGAGGAATGGGAGGGGACAGATACTCCAGGCAAGGTCATAATCAGGAAATCCAGTGACCACGGGCAGACCTGGCCTGCGGATTCATCGCTGTATATCGGAAGTTCCCAATCACCACTTTCTCACCCGGTAATCGCACAAATATCAGATTCCAGCCTGGGAGTGGTACTGACAGAGGACCGGCAGGGTTCAGATCATGATATTTTGTTTGCCAAATTTAACCGTGACCTTTCGAATACAAATATTACGGCGATTGATCTCTCACCCAATGATCAAGTTTATCCTTCAATAACCTGTGACTATAATTACTATCCAGATAATCCTTATATTTATTTGGTCTGTTATCAACTGGAGGGTGCCAGTGCAAAGATTATTTTCAAACGAAGTACAAACGGTGGAAAATCATGGTCATCACAGGAAATGGGAACCTTGTACACGCCTGGTATCCTCCACTGCTCGATTTCTTATGCAAATGACAATTTGGTAATCGCCTTTTCATTCAATACCGGTGATGACGATAATATTGCTGTACTGTCCTCTTCGGACCGCGGATCCAGTTGGAACAACTTAGCACTAATCGCTTTCTCGGGACAGGAAGAAAGAAACCCTGAAGCTGCAGTCATAAATGAAAATACCATTTTTGTTTTCTACGAATACTACTATAGGGAAACAGACCGGGATATTTATTATGCGTATTCAGAGAACGCCGGTAAATCCTGGCACATCGGGAATGCACTTGCATACAGCGACGGTGATGAGAGGTATCCTCAGGTCAAGGGGTTGCATGGATCTCCGGATGTTTTTGCAGCATTTCTCAATCTAACGGATAATTCTGTATTGACCTCCAAAACCCTGTATGTTGCTCCCACAAGCTGGTCCGAACCTTCGAAAATAAATAATTCTCAAAATTCCCTGAGCCAGGACGATCCGCCTGCCCTTTTGCCCAAATATACCCCGGCAGGCTTACGGGGACTGGGAATTGCCTGGTGCAGCCTGATGAGTGATAACACCGATATCTATTTTAATGCATCATGGCTGCCCATGGATTTGGAGCTCTCCGGTTACATTATATCAGCAGACGGTACTCCGCTTGAAAGTGTTATTATGGAAGGATTACCCGGTTCACCAGAAACTGACCAGAATGGTTTTTACCAGGGTGTCATTCATGCAGAATGGTCGGGATTAGTAAAACCGGTGAAAGCCGGGTGGCAGTTTTCTCCGGCTTCCAGATCCTACACAAATATTAGTTCGAACCAAAACGACCAGAATTATAGCGGGTCTGTGGTTCAATATTCAATTTCCGGTTATGTGCAGACTTCAACCGGCAACCCCATAAGCGGCATTACGGTATCCGGACTTCCCGGTTCGCCCGTCACGGATGCAGCCGGTTATTACGTCGCATCAGTGCCCCATGGATGGTCTGGCACTGCTACCCCAACAGGGGCCGGCTGGCAATTCTCCCCCGTCTCTCGCACATACTCAAACATTACATCGAATCAAATCAGCCAGAATTATGCCGGGTCCGTGATTCAATATTCCATTTCAGGTACAGTGCTGGAGCTGAACCAGGTCCCATGCCCCGGCGTGGCGATGAACGGTTTGCCGGGCAATCCGGTCACGGATGCCCAGGGTATCTACTCCGCCATGGTTCCATTCGACTGGTCCGGTATCGTTACACCCTCCCGGGAAGGCTGGCTCTTTTCTCCGGACTCACTTACCTACAAGCAGGTTCGGGAAAACCACACTGGCCAAAATTACCTTGCCTCTATGGTGCAATATAGAATTTCCGGATACATCCGCGATTCTGAAAGCAATCCCATCAATGAAGTTGTCCTCGTAGGCCTGCCCGGAAATCCGTCTACAGATTCCCGGGGATTTTATTCTTCCGATGTGCCCCAGGGATGGTCAGGAACGGTAATTCCCGGCAGGACCGGCTGGCAGTTCTCTCCGGAATCACGAACCTATACCGATTTAAAGTCAGATCAGGCCGATCAGAACTACACCGGCTCACTGAATCAATATTCCATTTCAGGCGCGGTACTGGAACTGAACCAAAACCCACGCCCCGGCGTGGCGATGAACGGCTTGCCGGGAAATCCGGTCACGGATAATGAAGGAGCCTATTTTGCCATAGTTCCATTTGACTGGTCTGGAACCGTCACGCCCTCTCAGGAGGGCTGGTTTTTCTCTCCGGCCTCACTGTCCTATAGCCAGATCAGGGAAAACCGCGCCGGACAAGATTATATTGCTTCGGCTGTGATATATGCCATCTCGGGATATATTCGGGATTCAGATGATAATCCTCTCAGCGAAATTGTTCTCAATGGTCTTCCCGGAAATCCAAGTACAGATTCCCAGGGGTTTTATTCCGCCAGCGTGCCGCAGGGATGGACGGGCACAGTCACACCTTCCGGAACCGGCTGGAAGTTTTCGCCGGAATCCCGCAGTTACACAAATGTTGCCGCAGATCAGACCAGTCAGGACTATACCGGTTCTATCATCCGGCTGACCATATCAGGATATGTTGGTGAATCAGAAAAGACGCCACTCCCGGATGTTATTTTGACCGGACTTCCGGACGAATCAGTAACCGATGAAGCGGGCAGCTATTCCGCTTTGGTGCCTTACAATTGGTCCGGAACAATTACTCCTCTCCTGGCCGGCTGGACTTTCGATCCGACCTCAATTACATATCAGCAAGTGACCGGAGATCAGTCCGGGCAGGATTATATGGCTTCTTCAATCCATTTCACCATTTCCGGGCATATCCTCGATGCCGATCAAAATCCCATTGAAGGCGTAACGCTCCTGGGGCCTGACCTGGGATCGATTACAGATGAAGATGGTTACTATGAATCCAATGTTGCATATAACTGGTCAGGGTCCATAACTCCCCAAAAAGCCGGCTGGGAATTTTCCCCGCTATCCCGGACCTACCTGAGTGTCGGTTCACACCAAAGCGAGCAAAATTACGCCGCAGCGCCAACCAACTCAGTTACAGATCAGAATAATTTGATGCCCGCTCGTTATGTTCTTTTCCAGAATTATCCAAATCCTTTTAATCCATCCACAAGAATCAAATACGCTGTGCCGCACCACTCGCATATTACGTTGATCATATATAATCTGGTTGGAGAGGAGATCTGCCGCCTGGCGGACTCCTTCCAGGCCCCGGGTTACTACTCGATAGAATGGAAAACCGAAAACCTGGCCAGCGGCACCTACTTTTGCCGGATTCAGGCCGACGGATTTCGCGGGATCATAAAAATGTTGTTGCTTCGTTAGTTTGGTAAATGGCAGAACTATGGAATACTTCTGCCATCCTGCGAATTAATTTGCACAAATTTCCTTGCCATTGCTTTCTCGCCGCTGGGAAAGGGAAGATTATTAAAAGAATTCCACCCGGTTCCTCCCATTTTTTTCCGCTTGCTTACATTTTGGAATATTCTTATATTTATAAGTGTTTAAAAATTATTAAATAAACTAAATTTTCTACAGGATATGCCCGAATTACGAAAAGATCCGGTACTAGGCAGATGGGTCATCATTTCAACAGAGCGAGGAAAACGACCTTCCGATTTTGCGGATGTTGAAGAGAAGAAAAAGGGCGGCTTCTGCCCTTTTTGCTATGGAAATGAAGATAAAACCCCACCCGAAATTTTCTCCCTTCGTCCCGATAAATCTCCCAGAGATAGGCCCGGCTGGACGCTGCGGGTTGTTCCCAACAAATATCCCGCGTTGCGCATAGAAGGACAGCTCAACCGGCAGGGAGACGGAATCTACGACAAAATGAATGGAGTGGGAGCCCACGAGGTCATTATCGAAACTCCGGATCACTTCAAAGATCTGGCAGATCTGGAAATAAATACAATCAGGGATGTCTTCTGGGTATTCCGGGAAAGAGTGCTCGACCTGAAAAAAGACATCCGACTGAAATATGCCATGGTCTTCAAAAACCATGGCAAGAGTGCCGGCGCATCTTTGGAGCATACCCATTCGCAACTGATTGCTACTCCAATAATTCCAAAGACCGTAGTTGAGGAAATGGAGGGTTCCAAGCTCTATTACGAGTACAAGGAAAGGTGCATCTTTTGCGATATTGTTCGTCAGGAGATCAAAGACAATGTGCGGGTGGTATTTGACGAGGAATTCTTTATTGCCCTGGAACCTTATGCTCCCCGTTTCCCTTTCGAAACATGGATTCTCCCCAAGAATCACAGCTCTCACTATGAATCAATTTCCAACGATATGCTCCAGCATCTTGCAATAGTTATGAAAGAAGTCTTGGTCAGGACCAACGCGGCACTAAATTCACCTCCGTTCAACTTTGTAATTCATACCTCTCCACTGCAGGATGCAGCCGTAGATTATTATCATTGGCACATCGAGTTTATGCCCAAGTTAACCCGCGTGGCTGGCTTTGAATGGGGAACCGGATTTCATATTAATCCCACCAGTCCGGAAGATGCCGCTCAATACATGAAAGAAATCAATCTATAAACTCGGGGTAATCAAATGAAGCAACTCAAAATCTGTTACGTTTCCTCAGAAGTTGTCCCTTTTGCAAAGACGGGCGGTCTGGCGGATGTAGCCGGTTCCCTACCCATAGCGCTCAAGGACATGGAACAGGACATTCGCGCAATGATGGCAAAATATAAATCTATTAATGAACGGAAATACACGCTTCGGGAAGTAATCCGGCTTAAGGAAGTGAATGTAACGCTTGGCGGGGAAACCAAGATCGCGGACGGGAAAACCGCTTTTCTGCCAGATTCTAAAGTACATGTCTATTTCCTGCACCTGCCCGAGTTTTTTGACCGTAAAGACCTCTATGTCGATTCAACTACCGGCAAGGATTATGAAGACAATGCCGAACGATTTGCCTATTTCAGCAAGGCTGTTCTGGAAACGCTGAAACTTTTGTATTGGCAGCCGGATATTATACACTGCAACGACTGGCAGACCGCCTTGATTCCATTCTATCTCAAAACTCAATTTAAGGATGATAATTTCTTCCAGAAAACCAGAACGGTGTTGACAATACACAACCTCGCCTACCAGGGCAGTTTTCCCCTGGAGAAGGCAGAAAAACTGGATATACCTGCCGAATATGTTAAATTGGGTAACGAATTCGAATTTTATGGACGTTTGAATCTGTTGAAAGGCGGTATCCACTTTGCGGATGTGTTGAATACCGTCAGCGAAAAATATGCGGAAGAGATCAGTACGGATCCCGAATATGGTTACGGATTTGAAAAAATCCTGGAAACCAGGAAAACCGATCTTTACGGCATCCTGAATGGGGCAGATTACACCGCGTGGAATCCTGAAACCGATGGTCTGATCCCGGAAAATTACACATCCGAGAACCTTGAAAATAAGATTGAAAATAAAAAAGCGCTATGTACCCAAAGTGAGCTCGAGTTCGATCCCGGTATTCCGGTGATTGGCATGATTTCCAGGCTGGCGGATCAGAAGGGTTTCGATCTGATCGAAGAAGCCGCCGAGGAGCTGTTCAAACTTGATGTTCAATTGGTTGTCCTGGGAACGGGAGATCCGAAATATCATACATTATTGGAGGAGCTGGTCAGGAAACATCCGGGCAAAATCTCAGCCAATTTACGTTTTGATAATAAATTGGCGCACCTGATCGAAGCCGGATCGGATATGTTTCTGATGCCTTCCCATTACGAACCCTGCGGCCTGAACCAGATGTACAGCCTTAAATACGGCACAGTGCCAGTTGTCAGGGAAACCGGCGGACTCGCGGACACGGTTCAGAATTTCAATCCCAAAACAGGAGAAGGCAACGGTTTCACCTTTAAGGAATACAAGGCCGCAAAGATGCTAGATGCCATTAAAAGAGCACTTAATACTTTCAAGGACAGCCAAACCTGGAAGAAGATCCAGCTCAAAGGCATGAGCGAAGACTATTCCTGGAGCCAGTCTGCCCTGAAATACATGGAACTTTACGAGAAAGCACTTTCAAAATAATGCAGTCAAATTTCAAGTTTTAAAGCCTCTGGTGAATCAGGCCGGAGGCTTTTTCTTTTTTGATAAACCGGGAGTAACCAACAACTGTCAACAAAGACAAATAAGGATGATCATTTTGACCGAAGGAATCAATAAGGCGCCTGCGCTTTTCCTGGACCGTGACGGCACAATTATCCGCGAAGTCGGATATCTGCAGAAAACGGAGGACATCGAATTCCTGCCGGGGGCAGTTGAGGCGATTCGTCACATCAACAAAGCCGGCTGGAAATGCGTGATTATCAGCAATCAGTCCGGTGTTGCCAAGGGATACTTTTCCGAAGAAACCGTGCGCCGGATAAATGCCGAATTGATCACCCTTCTCCGGCAAGAGATGGCAATAATCGATGGCATCTATTATTGCCCGCATCATCCCGAGGGTAGTCCGCCTTATAATATTCAGTGCAATTGCCGCAAACCAGCGCCGGGTCTGGTGTTCAAAGCAGCCGCGGAGCTGAATATTGATATAGCAGCTTCAGCCATCATCGGGGATAAATACAGTGATGTTCAGACCGCCCGGCGTCTTGGTATTCCGGGTATCCTGGTCTTAACGGGTTATGGTCAGGCTGAACGGGATAAAATTAAGCAAAACGGGGATGAGCCGCCTTCTCATGTGAGGGAAAATTTGCTGGACGCTGTGGAATGGTGGTTTCGTCACATATCACAGCAGAAGCCCGAATGATCGCGGCTTTCCAAAAGCCTTGATTTTTTTCAGCAGGATTGTTATTTTGGTTTGCTAATTTTTATATCTGAGGAAAGAAGAAATTTCACATGAAGTCGGATACTTACAACAGGTTATTGAACATTGCCGAAAACAAAGGCGCCGGATTCGTCCTGCTTCTGGATCCGGATAAACTGGAAATGGACCAGGTTGAGGAGACTATTTTACGCGTTAAAGAGAATGGGGTTGACGCCATTTTCATCGGCGGGACCATGCTCCTCAGGAAAAATTTCGATGAATACGTACAGAACATCAAACAGACCGCCGGAGAGCTGCCGGTAATCGTTTTCCCGGGAAGCGTTTATCAGATTTCCCGGTATGCCGATGCGATTCTGTATCTTTCCGTAATCAGCGGGCGTAATCCCGCCCACCTGATTGAAAACCAGGTCCTGGCTGCGCCTATCATCTGGCAGATGCAGACCGAAGCCATCTCCTGCGCCTATATGCTGGTTGAATCAGGTCAGGTCACCAGCGCCGAATTCATGAGTAACTCACGTCCCCTGCCCCGGCATAAGCCTGATATTGCCCTCGCACATGCGCTGGCAGCCCAGTATCTGGGATTCAAATTGCTGTATCTGGAGGCGGGGAGCGGAGCTCAGCTCTCGGTACCGGATGAAATGGTTGCTATGGTCAGCCGTTCCATATCCATTCCCACTGTTGTGGGCGGCGGCATCCGGTCGCCGGAGGAAGCCGAAAAGAAAGTGAAGGCAGGGGCTTCCTTTGTGGTTGTCGGAAATCATTTTGAAGAACGTGATAATATCGGCAAGCTTCGTGAATTTGCGGAGGCGATTCACTCCAAAAGCTGACAAAATGCCTTTAATCAAAGGGTGCAGTAAAAAGACATATCACATTTTTTGTATCGGGGGAAAATAGAAAGTGAAATCTGACTGGAACAAAAATTTTGAAACTGCCATTGCGGAGAGTATTGACATTCAAAACCGCCTGCTCCGGGAAACCGGCGGAATATTGCTGCAGGCGGTCCAGCAACTGTTCATCACGCTTAGGAATGGAGGGAAAATATTGCTGTGCGGAAATGGAGGAAGCGCCGCGGACGCCCAGCACATTGCCGCTGAGCTCGTCATCCGGCTGACCAGCTCCAATAATCGCCCGGCGCTGGCGGCACAGGCGCTCACGGTAGACACTTCCATTTTAACGGCAGGGGCCAACGACTTTGGTTTCGACTTCGTTTACTCCCGGCAGATTGAGGCGCTGGGCCGGCTTGGCGATACGCTTATTGCCCTCAGCACCAGCGGGAATTCCGCCAATGTAATTGAGGCGGTGAACATGGCACATGAAAAGGGATTATATGTTATCGGTTTTCTGGGAGGCGAGGGCGGAAAGCTGAAAAAGCTGGTAGACCTGCCCATCATTGTTCCCAGCGCTTCAACCGCCCGTATACAGGAAACTCACATTTTGATTGCCCATGTGATGTGCGATATTTTGGAGCGGGAGCTTTTTCCGAAATCTTCCTGAAATCAACGCCAGAAAGAAGAGTTTGACTTTCGGCCTTTACAAGAAAGAAAAAATGGCATCTGATAATATTTTAAATTGCAAAGATGTGAGTTATTGATCCGGAATATGCCGTTTCCCAAAAAACACTCCCACAAGCATTACCATAACAGATTGTATTCATCAGGAAGTAATGAACTCAAGCCAGCGAATCATTAAGAACAGTCTTATTTTACTTTCCAGCCACATTTTCACAAAGCTGATAAATCTGGCGCTGGTCCTCATTCTCACCCGGATGTTGGGCGCGGCCGGTTTTGGCATCTACAACTTTTCTCTGGCATTCGTGGCCCTATTTATGGTTATCGGAAACCTGGGGATCAATTCGCTGCTTACCCGGGATGTGGCCCGGGACAAGTCCCGGATAAACTCTTTTCTGGGCCATTCCATACCGTTTCTTATTTTGTTATCGGGGCTGGCATTTCTGGTAATTAATGTCTCCGTTAGTTTCATTGCATGGGACCAGGCCAGCAAGACGGCCATCAGAATTTTTAGCGTATACCTGGTTTTTGATAATTTCAGCCGCCACTTCATTTCGGTGTTCCGCGCATTCGAAAAAATGGAGTATGAGGCATATACCAACCTGATCGAACGCATTGCCATGCTGCTCACGGCAGTCCTGCTCTGGCGGTTCAATCAGAGCCTGTTTCTGCTATTGTGGATTTTCGCCGGCATCGAGTTTATAAAAGCCGGTACTGCCTTTATTTTTATGCGGCGCTTTTTCAAAAAAGTGGAATGGAAATGGTTCGGTCCCCAAACAGTTACTCTCATCAGGCAGTCTTTTCCATTTGCACTGATGGCTGTTTTCGGAACAGTGTCCGGACGCATCGATACGGTGATGCTGAAAATTTTCCACACCGATCTGCTGGTGGGATTTTACAATGCCGCGCACAAACTGATCGAAAGCCTGATATTTATTCCCGAAAACCTCAACCTGGTGCTGTTCCCCGCCTTCGCGGTACTGTTCTTTCAAAACCGGCTGCAGTTTCAGAAAACATTCGACAGGACCTTTCTGTTTTTGTCCGTCCTCGCCTTTCCGATTTCGGCGGGTCTGTTCATTCTTGCCCCGCAGATCATTCATCTGCTGTTTCAGCCTGAATACTCCCCGGCGTCCATTGCCCTGCAGTGGCTGGGACTGGCGCTGGGACTGGTGTTTTTTAAATTTCTATTTGCCACAACCCTGAACGCCATCGGCAAACAGCATATTTTCGCAGGCATCGCTGCGGCATCCATGGTCGTGAATGTAGTCTTCAATTACCTTTTTATACCAAAACTCGGGGTGTTCGGGGCCAGTTTCGCCACCGTGCTATCGGAGGCGACAGCGGTTATTTTTACCTATATTTTTGTGCAGCGGGCGATTAATCACTCTCCTTCTTTAGCGGTGATTTTTAAACCTCTGCTGGCCACAGCAGTCATGTGCCTGGGCATTCTCTGGATAAGAAATCTGAACATTTTTATTCTCGTGGCCATCGCTGTGGTTATTTATTCCGCAATGATTTTGCTGCTGAAAACATTTTCCAAACAGGATTTGCGGTATTTCATGGATCTCTTCAGAAAGAAATTTGGACAGCGCAGGAAAACAGAAAAGGAGGAGAACTGAAGCAATTCGGATCCGCCCGGAAAAAGCAGATTTTAAAAACTCAGATGGATAAGCTTTGAAAAAATTATCGATTGTTATTGTCAACTGGAATACAGCGGATTTGCTGAAAAAATGTCTCGATTCCATTGCCGCCCATCAGCCGCCCTTTGATTTTGAAATCATTGTTTTCGACAACGCCTCAACAGATAATACGCGGCAGATTTTGAGCAACTTCGCTGAAGTGCAGGTATTTTATCACGATAAAAACATTGGTTTCGCGGCTGCGAACAATAGGGCCTTCCAATATTGTTCCGGAGAGTTTTTGCTGTTGCTGAATCCTGACACGGAAATCAAATCCGACATCCTCGCCCGCAGCGTGGAATACATGGAGCACAGCAATTTCGTGATTCTGGGTGTCCGCCTGCGCCTGCCGGACGGAAAAATCCAGGTCTCCTCCGGCAATTTCCCGTCGCTTCGGAGCATGATTTCCCAAAATATATATTCCGCCATGCTGCGGCTTCATATGAAAGCACTTGTCAGAATTCTTTCCCGATTATTGGGTACCGAAATCAGCCAGCTTTTCCACAGATACGGGCTCTGGGATCCTTTCACCATTCAGCGGACTGACTGGGTTTCCGGCGCCTACTTTCTTTTGCGCAGGGAAGATTTCCTCGAAGCCGGAAAATTCGATGAACAATTCTTTCTTTTCAGCGAAGAAATTGACTTCTGTTTCCGGGCTGCCAAAAGGGGAAAGCAAGCTGTTTTTTGGGGGGAGGATGAAATATTGCATCACAGCGGCGGCAGCCTGGCGCAATTCCCTGAAAAAAGTTTTTTGCGCCATCTGAATTCAACCCTTTATTTTTACAGAAAACATTATTCGCCTGCCACAGCAGCTATTTATAAAATTTTTGTGATTTCAGGTTATTTTGCAGCCGCGGTTTTATTAACTTTGCAGCTTATGGCAAAAAGGGGAAATGAAAAGCTGCCGATTTCTCAAAAACGAAGCGCCTATTTGAAATTGATACGTCAGTATCTGTCTTCCGGGACCCAAAATAATCACATGGAAATTTAAAAGGTACACGGATGGTAACTCCTCCCAAAATTTTAATGATCTCCTATACTTCATTTATACAGAAATTTTATCAGACGCTGCCGCATGAAATTGCCAAAATTTCGGGATGGGATGTGAAGGTTTTGGTGCCTCCATACTGGAAAGAGCTTTGGAGCAAAGGAAAAAAATATCTCGAAAAAGACTTCGATGATCTGTATGATATTACGGTAGGGAAGATCTGGTTTCCCGGAAATCTTCATTTTTCTTTATTCCGCTCCCAATTGAAATGGATGCTGCAAGCATATAATCCCGATATTATTGATCTGGAAAATGAGCCCTTTAATCTCGGCAGCCTTCAACTGGTCTTGTACCGCGACTGGTATTCCCCGCAAAGTAAAATTGTGCTACACGCCTCGCAGCATCAATTTAAGAATTATCCGCCGCCGTTTAACTTTGCCGAAAAGCATGTACTCCGAAAAACAGATGCAATTCTGGCGCGCAATCAAATGGCAGTGGATGTTCTGCGCGGGAAAGGCTTCCGGGGACTTACGCCCATCGTTACCCATGGGGTCAACATCGATGCTTTTGCCCCTAGGCATCTTCCCGAATTGCGCAACAAAATCAATCCGCAGGGGAAATTAACCATCGGATTTGTGGGGGCCATGGAAGAGCACAAAGGTCTGCAGCATTTAATCCGGGCGGTTGAAAATCTGAATGCAAGACTCCTGCTGGTCGGCGACGGGGACTATAAAAAGAATCTGACGACGCTGGCAAAATCTTTCAATGTGGATGCTGTTTTTATTGCCCATGCAACGCATGAGGAGGTTGCCCAATACATGAATTGTATGGATATTTTTGTACTGCCTTCGCTGACCCGGCCCAACTGGGTGGAAAAGTTCGGCAGAGTGCTTATTGAATCGATGGCCAGCGGGATTGCGGTTATCGGCTCGGATTCGGGTGAAATTCCCAACGTGATCGGCGATGGCGGATTGATATTTCAGGAAGGAAACGTGGAAGATTTACGGAATAAAATACGGACATTGCTGGAGGACAAAAAGCTGAGAAATGAATTGGGTTGGAAAGGTCGCAAAAGAGCGCAATCGGAGTTTTCCTGGAAGAATATCGCCCAAAAAACCATTGATGTCTATTCCCAATTGTTATTCAATCAAAAACAAAATTAATAATATTTTGGAATAATGGATACGGGCAAAAAGCAGACAATTTACATTAACGGGAGGTTCTTAACCCAGCCCATCAGCGGCGTTCAGCGCTATGCCGGAGAAATAATCAAGGCATTGGATGTCCTCATCGAAAAAGAAGTTGTCGATACATCACTATATCAAATTGTTATTCTGTGTCCTAATAAAAATATCCACGAATTTCCCGAATTACAAAACATTCCCATTGTCCGCACGGGAAGACTTGGCGGGCATGCCTGGGAACAGCTGGAACTGCCTTTTTTCATAAAAAGAAACACCCTATTTTGTCCGGGAAATACGGCGCCGATCCTCACACTGCTATTTGGAGCCAAGACCATTGTTACAGTGCATAGTCTGTCCTATCTGTACTTCGCCAAAGCCTATAGTCTTTTTTACCGTTTATGGTACCGCATGATGACGCCGGCGATCCTGCGGCTGGCAAACGCTGTCATAACAGTTTCGGAAACGGAAAAGAAAATTATTTCGGAGCATTTTCCGGGAGCCGGATCAAGACTGTTTGCGATTCAGAACGGAGGTCTCCCTGTTTCCTGTTCCGCAGAAAATAGTACTGGCAGAAAAACAGATAAAGAACCTTACATCCTGTATGTAGGCGCACTGACCCGGAGCAAAAATTTCCAGGGAGCCATGGAGGCGGTGAGGATATTGAATAAAACAGTGAAAGCAAAACTTGTGGTGGCAGGTTCAGCCGGAAAAGCATTCAATTACGCATCCATGGTTGACCATGCTCAAAATGAGGGCCTGACCGAGTTCAAAGGTCAGATCAACAATCTGGAAGATTTAATTGAACTATATCGTGGGGCGGCCTGTTTCGTGTTTCCTTCCTTTTATGAAGCATCACCGCTGCCCCCCATAGAAGCCATGGCCTGCGGCTGCCCGGTGATTGTATCTGATATCCCGGCGCTGAGAGAAAGATGCGGCGATGCTGCTTTATATTGCAATCCCGGCGATCCGGAAGATATAGCCCGCAAAATAGAATATCTGATAAAAAATCCCGATACAGCGGCCAGGCTTATCAAACGGGGAAAGGAACGGGCAAAGATATTTGACTGGGAAAATTGCGCCCTGAAGACTTTTGAAATTATCAGTGCGCCATCTCCGAAATAGGTCCCGCCGGCATAAAATTTTGTATTTCGTCAGAAATTAATTCGAGGCGGAAGTCCCCAGCGTGTCTCCCTCATGGGTTTTTGCCCAGCTCACCAAAAGCTGTGCATCTGCTTTGCTCAATTTCGCCTCAGGGTGCATGGGCAGATAATACCACAGCGGCATATCTCCTTTTTCCACCTCTTCGGCAATTTCTTGCATTTTTTTGGATCGTCTTTTAGTATCATATTTGTTCCAGGCCGTAAAATTGAGGTGCTCACGACCTTCATTTACATCGCTTGCCACCAGCCAAGACATCGGGGCAACATGGCTGTACCACGGCCACACAGTTCGATTAGAGTGGCAATCGTAACAGGAGCGCTGCAGAACATTGACAACATTAGTCGGCGCATTGATTTCACTTTCCACCGGCGGATTAGTCTTTTTCACCGGGATAAACTGAATTCCAATAAAAATAATAACCAGGGCCAGCAGGATATACGAAAGCTTTTTCTTCATGCTAATCTCCAGAATTTATCTTCAGGCAATTCTATTCGATGTCGAGTTTTTTCATACGATACAATAGAACGTGTCGGGGAATTTTTAGCAACCGGGCTGCTTTGGTCTGATTTCCGCCCGTCTCAGCCAGCGCAGCCAAAATGGCCTTGCGCTCCGCATCATCGAGGGACAGGATGCCATCTCCCCTCGAAAATTGATCCGACCTTTCGGTGGAAACGATGTGCGGAGGAAGATTTTCCACGGCAATCCGGTCTCCGGGGGAGAGGACAATCGCCCGCTCAATTGCATTTTCCAGCTCCCGCACATTGCCCGGCCAGGGATAGGCGGCCAAAGTCTTGTAAACATCGCTATCCACGTCAATTTTTCTGCCCCCGCCGTGTTTGCCGATGAAAAAATCAATAAGATAGGGGATGTCTTCGGTCCTGTCCCGCAGGGGAGGAATGGTAATGGGCACCACACTCAAGCGGTAATACAGGTCTTCGCGAAACTCACCTGTTTTCATCATATCGATCAGATTTTTGTTGGTTGCGGCAATCACTCTGACGTCAACTTTCACGGGAACGGACTCGCCGAGACGCTCAAACTCCTGTTCTTGCAGCACCCGCAGCAGTTTCGCCTGCACATCTTCCTTTAAATCCCCGATTTCATCCAAAAAGATGGTGCCCCCATCCGCCAATTCAAATTTACCTTTTCGATCCTTTAATGCGCCGGTGTAAGCTCCCTTTACATGCCCGAAAAGCTCACTTTCCATCAAATTATCAGGGATGGAGGGAGCATTCACCGTAATAAAAGGTCTGTCTTTGCGCGGGCTGTTATAGTGGATGGCCCGTGCCATCAGTTCCTTGCCTGTCCCGCTTTCACCCAGAATCAGGACAGTAGCATCGCTGGCTGCCACACGACCGGCCATTTGCAGGACATTCTCCATAATGGCACTGTGCGCTACCATGTTATCAAACTGATATTTCCCCGCCAGCTCCTGTCGCAACTGCACATTTTCCTGCTGAATCCGCCGGATGCCAACCGCTTTCTCAATCACAAACAGCATCTGCTCCTGACCGAAAGGCTTGGTAATATAATCATCCGCTCCCAAACGGCAGGCCTCCAAAGCATTATCCACGCTACCGTAAGCGGTCATAATAATAATTACCACCTGCGGATTGCCCCGGCGCAATTCCTGTAAGACCTCGATGCCTGAAATATCGGGCATTTGTATATCAGTGAGGACGACATCAATTTGGTTTTTCCCAAATAGATTTATTCCCTCCATACCGCTGTTGGCCGTAATAACCTCATATCCGTTTCTTTTCAGCTGATGGCTCAGGACTTTGCAAAGATTAATATCATCATCAATCAATAAAATTCGCATTCGTCTTTTCCCATATATTTTTTTAGCAAGGGGAAACATCTCGGCCTTTTTAATGAATATCCTCATGCCAGCGGGATATCCAGCTTGAATTGCGTGCCTTTCCCCGGCACACTTTCCACTGAAATCCTCCATTTGTTCTGTTCCACAATCCGTTTTACAATCGCCAGCCCCAGGCCGGTTCCATCTGTTTTGGTGGTATAGAAAGGTTTAAAAATATTTTCAACCTCCCCTTCCGGTATGCCGCTTCCATCATCCCGGATTGAAATATATGCTTTGGAATGGACGGTTTCCGGCTTACCAGATTCGGCAGGCTGACCGCAAATTCCCGCCTGTATAGTGATTGCCCCACCCGAAGGCATCGCCTGTATCGCATTTAGAGCAAGATTAACCAGAATCTGCCGGATTTGTCCGGGATCTGCGTCGATCAGCAACGGTTTATCGCCTAAATCCAGATTAAATACAATTTTCTCTTTCCTGCCGCGGGCAGCAAGAAGATTGCGGACATTCCGGATTATTTCCCTTACATCGACCCGGGATTTCATCTCTTGCTGTTTCCGTGAAAAACTTAGATAGTTTTCCACAACCGCATTCAGCCTGTTTGTTTCATCAATCAGGATTTGGAAAAACTCCGCGGAATGCTCATTGGACGGCATTTCGTCACGTAATATTTCCACCGCGCCCCTGATGGCGCCAAGCGGATTACGGACCTCGTGCGCCAGACTGGCCGTCAGTTCTCCCACTACCGCCAGCCGGTCTGCTAAGCGCAATTGTTCTTCCATTTCCTCCAATTTTTCGGATTGGCTGCGCAGCAAGTTCAGGGAATTTTCCAGTTCATGAGCCGTTTCCTGGTATCGCTTTTTTTCCTCTTTCTCCCTTTGAGATTGCAGCCCCATGATAAAACCCACAATATTGAAAAGAATAATCTGCAGAAATCTCATCAGGTTCGTATCTATTAATCCGCCCCATTGCAGCATGATATGCGGCAGATAAATGGCGCTGATAGCCACAGAAGTTCCCACTCCTCCCTTGATCCCGAACTGAAATGCAGCGATCAAAATCGGAATAAAATAGCTCTGCATGTAAATGAGATGGTATTGCCATCTAGTTGTGGAAGTGGTATAGTGAAGAATGCTGATGAGAACCACCAGAAAAACAATAACAGCCAGCCACAGTCGCTGTCGTTGAGTTTCAGACAACATTGCCCTCCGATTTAATTTTTCATCAAGGAATTGTATAATATTCTACAGTGGAAAACAAGCAAAAAGGCAGGAATATGGTCTTCCAATGGGATTCAATAAGTTTTAAGATCGAAAAACAGCTTTGGATTTGAGGAAATAAGCGCCGGGGGCATTATTTGAATTTCGCCAGAAGCGAACCCAGATCATACCCCTTGTCCCTCAGGGCAGACTGGTTCTCTTTTATAAAGGATAAAATCTCTTCCGTCGAAATCACAAAGGTGATCCCGTAGTTGATCTCCTTTTGAAATTGTATATAAACATCTCCTTTGTAGGGAAGCCGGGGATCATATCCCATTTGACCAATATCAGGAGGCGGCGTGATATAATATTCAAAATCTGCGGACACGGAACCGGCAATCCCTACCAGCTCAAAATTGGGGACTCCATCCTTGATGGCCAGCACTATACCGCCGCTAAATCCCCTATTAAAAAGGGCATCTACAATGTAGGAACCGTTTTTGTCCCTGTTCGGCTGACTGACAATTCCTTTGGTCACCATCTGATACCCCTTCGGATAGCCAACCAAATAGACAAATGTCCCCCAGTCAAGCTCGCGCGATTTTCCCATCGGGTAACTGAACACCGGAATCTGCATGGTGGGAGTTTGATAAAACGTCTTCCCCAAAAGGACAATGTCAAGGGCTTTATCTATAGCCAGAATTTCCAGTTCTCCCTTTTCGGGAAATTCGGCGATGTAATTGCTCTGTCTTTTCTTGAAAGAGACACTTTGAATGAAGCGGTGTTTTGGTTCCCCGGGAATATCATAATAGGTGATAACAGTATCAGGAAAATCCACCACATGGGCACAGGTCAGCAAAATTACCCGCTTATTTGTATAGGAAAGAACCGTAGCGGTTCCAATAACAGAACTATTGTAAAAAATCTCTTCCGAGACCTTGCGGGTATAGATATCGTTCACAATATCATTCATAACAACGCGGCTTTCCCGTGAAAAAACATAGCTCTTGTAATACGCAATTGAAGTCAGTTTCTTCACCGTCTCGGAAATCTGCTCCAATTCTTTTGAGGCGCTTTTATAGGGAAACTCGCTGTCATATTTACCATCGTTTAAAGTGGGATAAGCAATCTCATAGATTTTCCTGGCACAACCTGAAGAAAAAAGCACAGTCATCAGAAAGAAGAACAATATCAAAAGTGATTTTTTCATAATTTTCAGGTAATCCTTTTTTTATTTTGAATAAGATAGAAAATTTTTGAAATTTTAGCAAGTTTATCTTGGAATTGACACTGCCCTGGTTTGGAACAAATACATCCGGAGGTAAAAAATGAGACGACAACTATTCTGGCTCTCGGTTTACGCCATCGCCATGGCCTATCTGGAGGCATCGGTCGTTATTTACATCCGGGAACTTTATCACCCTGAAAACATCCGAATGATTTTCCCTTCGCAGCCATTAAGCATGTTTGATTTTTGGGTGGAAATCGGACGGGAAGCAGCCACCATTATTATGATGCTGGGCGTCGCGTTTATTTTTGAAAGAAAGAATGGCACCCGCATTTTTGCGGCCTTTGTATACCAGTTTGGCATCTGGGACATTTTTTATTATATCTGGTTGAAAACTTTGATAGGCTGGCCCGTCTCATGGACTGAATGGGACATACTTTTCCTCATTCCCTGGGTATGGCTCGGCCCCTGGATCACCCCGGCCGCCATTGCACTTCCCATGGCCATCTGGGGCGGCATGATTCTGGGCTCAAAGAAAGAGCACACATTCTCCGGCTGGCCGCTTCGTCTTTTTGTCGCCGGCGCCGTTTTGGATTTGATTTCTTTTCTGCAGCCTGCCGTGACCGTGATGAGCCAGAGCGGAGTGAAGGGGTTTACAAATTATCATCCCGGAAATTTCTGGTGGTGGCTCTTCATTCCCGGATATTTGCTCATGATAACCGGACTTTTCCAGACTTTTTACATTCAAAGCCCAAAACCGATTGCCGATCCTCCGCGCGGGAGTTGAGTTTTTCAACACTTTCAAAAACCCGCCTATTTAATTTTTTGTTTTGAGCATTTTGAAATTCGGCTTATTTTTTATATTCCACTGCGAACTGCCCGCAGACAGCAATCGCAGTGCGGCGGAAAACATTAAGGGAAGTGGAGACACTGCATTTCCCGTCAAAAAATAATTGAATCATTATTTGAAAAATGATATCCTTTGAGTAATCTTACAAAAGTTATCAGTTGACTTCGACTGCATGGTGAGAGGAACAGATGATCAATTTGCTCATAGTGGATGATGACCGGGATCTGAGGGACACGCTGACGGATGCCTTCGTTGCATTCGGCCACCAGGTGATGACCGCCGGAAACGGTCTGCTGGCCCTGGAATTGTTCAACAATAATGAATTCGATGCCGCGATCATCGATGTTGAACTGCCGGAAATGAACGGATTCGAATTGACCGCGGAGATAAAAAAGGTTAAACCTGAATTCCCTATCGTGCTCATCACCGGCTATTCGCACCTCTACCGCCCACAGGATGTTTTAAGTCTGGATGTGGAAGCATTCCTGCGCAAGCCTCTGAACATTCCGGAACTGATTTCGGTTATTAATCAAATTGTTACACGCTATAAGGAGAATAAGGAGTAAAAATGGAACTTGACGGCTTTTTTCAACCTCAGTCAATCGCCATCATTGGCGCCTCCCGGAAAGAAGGCAGTCTGGGGCGCGTCTTTTTTGATAATCTATTCAAATACAATTACACCGGAAAAATATATCCCATAAATCCCAAGGCACCTGATATTAACGGAATTCCGTGTTATGCCGGGATTGAGAATTTGCCCCAGATACCCGACATGGTCGTTATTTTGGTTCGGAAAGAGCTGGCCATAGAAGCCGTTAACAGCTGCGGCAAAAAAGGCGTAAAAAATATCATCATGATTACGGCGGGATTCCGTGAGGTCGGCGGCGACGGAGCAGAGCGGGAAAAACAACTGCTGGATGTGGTGAAGAAATATGGCATGCGGATGATCGGCCCGAATTGCATGGGGATTATCAATACGGATCCGGTCTGCAGCATGAATGCCAGTTTTTCACCTACCGAACCATACCAGGGAAACGTCGCTTTTGTGTCACAATCGGGTGCACTGGGCGTGGCGGTGCTGGAAATGAGCAAAGCGCTGCGTCTCGGTTTCTCCGTCTTTGTCAGCGAAGGCAACAAAGCGGACTTATCCGATACGGATTTTCTGGAATATCTTCAGACCCATGAGAATACAAAAGTGGTCACATTGTACCAGGAGAGTATTGAGGATGCAGACCGGTTTCGCAAAACCGCTTCCGCTTTGAGCCGCAAAAAGCCGGTCATTGCTTTAAAAGCCGGACGGAGCAAAAGCGGAGCAAAAGCCGCTTCTTCCCATACCGGCGCCCTGGCCAGTTCGGACATCGCCACGGATGCGCTGTTCAAACAGTGCGGCATCATCCGCGCCGATTCCATTGAAGAGCTGTTCGAGATTTCGCTGGCATTCTCCAATCAGCCCATACCTTCGGGAAACCGCGTGGCGGTGATCACCAATGCGGGAGGACCGGCCATTCTGGCAACCGATGCCATTGAACGCTATGGTCTGGAGATGGCGCCGCTTTCCGAAAAAACCCGGGAGAAACTGAAGAGCTTTTTACCGGAAGAGGCGTCCGTCCGCAATCCGGTGGATATGATTGCCAGCGCCAACGAACAGACCTATCATGATTCGCTGGAAACGGTCATAAAGGATGAAAATGTGGACGCCGTCATGATTATTATTGTCCGTCCCCCGGTTGATACTACTCCCCGCATGATAGCGGAAGGCTTCCGGGACATCCTAAAAAAGAACGGCAGGAAACCGGTATTTATTGTCCTGATGGCGCAGCAGAATGAAACCTGTGGACTGGAGATCTTCCAGGATTTGAACCTCCCGGTGTATGCTTACCCCGAGTCTGCGGCCCGCAGTATTTCAATCATGCTTGCTTATCAGGAGTGGCGAAAAAAGGCCAATGGCAGGGTGACCAGATATAAGGTCGATCAGGGCAGCCTCAAGCACATATTCGAGAGCGCGACGGTGGAAGGACGGGAGTATCTGCGAAGCCGCGAAATACAGGCAATTTTGAAGGCATACGGCTTCCCGGTGCCCGAAAGTGCAGTCGTCCAGTCGGCCTCCGAAGCATCAGAATTTTTTAAGAAATCGGGAAATCCGGTTGTTCTCAAGGTAGAGTCCGATGATATCGTTCACAAATCAGATATCGGCGGCGTGCGCGTGAATCTGCGGGACCCGAAAGAGATCGAAAATGCCTTTGACGAGATTATGGAGAATTCGCTGAAGGTAACCAGCGGCGACAGGATCGGCGGCGTGCTGGTGCAGGAAATGGTGAGCGGCGGCCGGGAAGTGGGCCTGGGAATGAACAACGATCCCAACTACGGCCCCATGATCATGTTTGGCATGGGCGGCATTTTTATCGAAGTCTTCAAAGATGTGAGTTTCCGGGTCGCGCCGGTGACAGACAGGGACGCCATGGAGATGATTGAGAGCATAAAAGGCTTCCCTGTTTTAAAAGGTGTTCGGGGTGAAAAAGGCATTAACCTGGAGCTGGTTTCGGACACCATTCAACGTCTTTCCCAACTGGCTCTGGACTGGCCGCAAATTGTGGAGATGGACCTGAATCCATTCGTGGTATCACCGGACAGAGACAAATGCAAAATTGTGGATGCCAGAATTCGAATTCGTATCGATGGTTAATCTCCAACTATTTATCCGGGTATGCCTACGAAGAAAGTCAGTTTGAATAAATATTCGTATTTGAAAAGGAAATTTATTTTGCCACATAGATTTATTTTACGAGATGTACCGGGTTTTGCGCTGCTGGTTCTTTTATTTATACAAATCCAGAGCGGGCTTGCTCAAAATTATGCCTGGCCGACCAATGCCAGCCGGCTTATGACCAGCAGTTTCTGCGAGTTCCGTCCCCGGCATTATCATGCCGCAATCGATATAAAAACCTGGAACAGGACCGGCTATAAGGTATTCGCCATTGATGATGGGTATGTCATGCGGGTGCGGGTGGGCGCATTCGGTTACGGAAAAGCGATTTACCTGAAACTCCATGACGGCAATATTGTGGTATATGGACATTTGGAGCGCTTCTGGCCTGCCCTTGAAAAATACGTTACGGAGATCAGAAACCGGGAGCAGCGCTATGAAGTGGACCTGTATCTGAAATCCAATCAATTCCCGGTGAAAAAAGGCGAGCTCATTGCCTACAGCGGCAAAACCGGTATCGGTGTTCCCCATCTGCATTTCGAACTGCGTAATCCCAGAAATCACCCCATCAATCCGCTTCCTTTTTATCGGGATGTGATAAAGGATGATGTGCCGCCTAAAATCTATAATGCGGCGTTCATCCCCCTCGATTATGCTTCATTGATAAACCTGAAACCGGATACGGTATTTCAGGATTTGAAAGGCCGGAGTCAGTGTGACATTCCGGACACGCTGCTATTTACGGGAAAAATCGGCGTGGCGCTGCAGGTTTATGACCATGCCAACGGCTATCGAAATCGCTTTGCTTTTTACAAAGCGCACATGTGGGTGGATGATTCCCTGGTTTATTCCATCCAATATGACTCATTCTCCTACGCGCAGACGGCGCTCATCGAGCTGGATAAGAATTTTTCCCTGTGGCGGAAAAAGGACGGAATCTTCCACAACTTTTTCAAATTGCCCGGTAACCGGCTTCCCCATTACCGGAATACGCCCGACAACGGAGGTATACTGGACTGCGGGCAGTTGAAGGAAGGCCTTCATCATCTGAAAATTGAAATCGAGGATTTCTGGGGAAATCAGTCGACCTTCGATATGAATTTCAGAAGCGGCCAACCGGCGCATCTGGAATACGATCTGTCGCGATGGATAGATAATGACCTCTTCCTGAGAATCCAGTCTTCCCGGAAACTGGACAGCCTCGTTGTTGACAGCAGGGATTCTGGCAACTGGAGCCCCGCCCGGGGCACGCGGTTGATGGGTGAATTGCATTATAACAATGTTTATCAATATGCGATTTCCGTTCCTTATTCCGAAAACAGGAGCACCTCCGTCTTCAGAATTACGGGTATTACGCCATCCGGTAATTCAACCTTTCCGCTTTATATCATGCCATCCGGTAGTCTTTCCCCTCTGCCGGACAATTCCGGATTGACACTGCTGCAGAGCCAGGTCAAAAAAGATTGGGTGGGATTGACAATCCGGTCAAATCAGCGCAAACCGTTCCGCATTTTCAGAGGATTGAAAGAACAGGTTCCGGCATTATACTGGTTTCCGGTAAGCGAAAGCATTTACTGCATTAATATTCCCGCTGAAGAATACGTAATCCGGAAAGATTTTTTATCACAATTTTTTGAATCCGCCCTGCCCGAAATAAAGGTGATTCGGCCCAACAGAAAAAACGCACTCATTTCCGCTGACAGCCTGTTTCAGGTAGACTTTCCGGTGGATGCCCTATATGAGGAAACTGCCGTATACCTGAAAAAAGATCAGAACGACGAAAACATTCTTCCGATCGAAAAACCCTACTGCAGAATCGGAAAAATTTACGATCTGCAGCCCTTCGATCAGCCCGTGCATGATGGTGTTTGGATTGCGTTAGCAGTGCCGGATTCCCTGAAAAACGCTCCCGGTCTGGGACTCTATTACTTCGATTTTCCGAAAAAATGGGTTTTCATTCCTTCCCAATATGATCAGCAGCAGCATCGTTTTTCCGCAAGGGTCACCAGCATGGAAAAATTCACTCTCGCGCAGGATACCATCCCGCCGGTCGTCCTTCCCGCACAGCCTTTTAAGAATGGCATCCTGCAGAGCCGCAAGGGTTTCCTGACCTTTGTTGTAAAAGATGAAATGTCCGGCATTCAGAAAGAATCACAGATCGAAGTGTATGTAAATGACAGATGGCATCTTTTCGAGTACGATCCGGAAGAAGATATTATCAGCCTTAAAATCGCCAAAAATGGTGACCAATATTCCCATCTTAAAATAAAAGTTACAGACAATTCGGGCAATGTTACCCAAAGAGAGATAAGGGTAAACTAAACAAGTGCTGGGGGGAGTGGAAGAACCGAATTTTTCCTCTGTCCCCCCAACCCAATCTCATCCTCAAAAATCTCACTCTGCCGGACTAGAATATTATCCCCCATTTTATCTTTATATTTACTTTTGAGTTACGTTAAACCAGATAAATGAATTCTCCGCTTTCAAAAAATAATTTGCTTTTTCTCTTCATGAATTCTCCCATAAGGTCGATTACCACTTTAGAAGGAACAGGATAATTAAGGTATCAAAAGGAGTCGTAAACCAATGGATTGGAAAACAAAATCTCACGCCGTTTTGCTGATTTTAATATCCGCAATATTTCTGCAGTGCAGCATTGACAAACCGGTTCTGCCAAAGTGGGTGGTCCCCTTTGTCATCCCCCTGAAATCTGAAAAAATCGTTTTTCAGGAGGATCTGGCAAACGACAGCACCATTGTCACCCGCGGCGACAGCCTGTATCTTGATATACATGGCGAAATGGAACCCCAGTCGATCAGTGAAGCGGACCTGAAGATTCCTGCCGAAGAGTCTTCCTCCTCATTTGAAGTTGACACCCTTCGTCTCGACTCACTCAATAATATGACCACAGGATTTATCCCGGTCGGCGAAACGCTCGCCTTTTTGAATGATAGTATCGGAAAGAATGTCACTATTCGCCAGTCAACTTTTGCCGCCTCACCCAGGACCATTTCTTCGACCGAATTCGAGAAGGTAAAAGTTGTGGATGGCCGAATTCGTGTCACTATGGAAAATAATCTTCCCTTTACACTGGGACCGAACAGCTTTTCCCCGGAAGGCATGTTCATCCGGATATTCAATGACTCCACCAATACGCAAATCGCAGAAGTCAATATTCCGGATATGATCCCGCCAGGCGGCAGCGCTTCCGGGAGTTCGCCAATTGGAAACGGTGGCAGTTGGATATATTCGCGCCTGCGGATTGAATACACACTTTTGGTCGCTGAGGATACCACCTTTCAGGTCACCCAGGAGATGTTAAATTCGGCCGGATATGAAATAAAAATGGGACTGTTTGATTTATCCGTTACCGAGATTGTGGGAAAAGTGGAGCCGCAATACATTACCAAAAATATTGGTATTGAGCTAGATCAGGAAAATAAGATCATCAGCGGTGAAATCGCCGGCGGCAGTGTCAATCTGGCGCTTGACAATCATCTGGCGGTAGGTGCACAAATTACTGCCAGTTTTCCCGACATTCTTGATGAAACCGGCCAGCCCATGACAATGCAGCTCGATCTGCCGCCAAGCCAGACAACAAATTATTCCTTCCCGCTTGATGGACACCGGATACAGAATTCCCAATATCCCGGCAGCACTCTGGATAGCCTGGTAATGGAATTGGACGTCGAGACTGAAGAATCGGACGGCTTTGTTCCGGTTAAAGCCTCCGATAATTTTGAGGCTACCGTCCGGACTTCCGATCTTGTCTTTCAATCGTTTGCCGGACGATTGGCAACGGATACCCTCACCATCGATCCGTTTGAAGAAACAGATCTGGTCGATTACAAAGGTTTTGGAAAAGGATTCACCTTTCAGGGCGCTGAACTAACCGTGCAGTTGCTCAGCCAGATCAATATGGAAAATTTGCTGGCCAATCTTGCCATTACCGGATTCCACAGAAATGACGAAGGCATCATTACCGATTCAGCCACCATTCACATTTCAGATGAACCGCTCCAGTCAAATATCGAGAATATCATCCGGCTGCGGGGCCCTGAGGTGGATGCCTTTCTGAATATTCTGCCCACGAACCTGAGAGGCAGCGGTTATATTGTTTATGGCGGTGAGGCGCAGGTGCAGGCAGGAGATGAGATAACGGGCAATTATTCATTTGCGACACCTTTCAAGGTTAAGATTGAAAATCCCGATCCCATCAGGATTGATCCGGACACTCTTTATGAATCCGATATCGATCAGGATGTCCGTGATGCCGCCGGCGATGATATTCAGGCGGCAACATTCACAGCAAAATTGCTGAATCACAGTCCGCTGGGTGGTGAAGTCAAAATATTCGTGTGCGCCGATTCTCTGCAGCAGGACCTTTATGACAGCACATCTTGCACGGATCCCCGGCTTGAATTTATTAAGTCGGCCAGGCTGAACAAGGCGGCGGTCAATCCATCCACGGGATTTGTGGAGGTTCCGGAAGAAAACGAAATCACCTTTCAGTTGAATGCGGACGAATTAAGGATATTCAAAAACGTTCCCATCCGCGTCGGATTTCTTATCAATCTGGAGGAAACCAATGATTTTGTGGTCCTGCAGGGAAGCGATTTTCTAGAGATATCAGGTGAATTTCAGGTCAGTATTTTAGTCAAGGATGACAATTAGGAGTTAACCATGAAACGAGTTTTATTTTTTGCTTTCGCTATAATTCTCTTGAGCGGGGCCGCTTTGCCGGCCCAGACCATCGGTGATGGCCGCAGTCTGGGTATGGCCGGGAGCAATCTTGCAATCACCGAAGGGACTGAATATATCAGCGGCAATCCTGCGACCCTTGCCGTACCGAGAAGTTTTAATTTTGAGATGCAATTGCTATCCGCACATGCCATGGTCCAAAATAACGGCCTGTCCCTGAATGAATATGACCGCTATTTCACCACCGGCGATTCGCTCACCTCAGGTGATATTGACGATCTGCTTGGGCACATCCCGGACAAAGGACTGCGTGCAGATTTTCTTTTAGGGCTCAAAACTTTTTCGTTTTATGCGCATCCCTTCAGTCTGAGCATAACGGGAATGGGAAACGGCTATGTAAATCTGCCCAAAGCTCCTTTCGAACTGCCTTTTTACGGCAATGTGAATTCCAGAGAATATAGCCTGGATGATCTGAAAGGCGAGGGATGGGCCGGAGCAGCGGTCAATTTCGGGATCGCCTTTCCTATTAAGGCATTGACATCCGACCGCATCAATTTTGTTTCGGTCGGCATTGCTCCCAAATATATCATTGGTCTTCAGTATGCCAACATCCAAAAAGCTACCGGGCAGCTATTAACCACAGATGATTTTATTGTTGCCAACGGCTACATGGAAACATTGAGGAGTGAGGGCGGCAGCGGATTTGGATTGGACCTGGGTGTGCTGGCCGAATATCAGAAAGACTGGACCCTTGGCCTCCACTTTACAAACCTTGCGGGATCTGTGAGGTGGAATAAAAACAACGAGATCAAAGTGTTTGAATTTCAGTCGGACACCCTGCGGCTCAACAGTCCCGACTCAATGAACACCGTAGAACATGATACCAGTGTTGCCGCCGGGAGTTTCACTACCGCGCTGCCGCGCGCATTCAGTTTCTCGGCAGCATATAGAATGAAGTCAAACCTGCTTTTAACCGCCGCTTACCGGCAGGGATTGAATCATGCGCTGGGCAACTTCACCAAACCACGGCTTTCTTTCGGGGCAGAATATAAACCGTTTTCGGTTTTCCCGCTGCGGATCGGAACCGCCTTTGGGGGCAACAACGGCTTTGCCCTGGGATTAGGGAGCGGCATTGATTTGAAATACTGGCAGCTAAATATCGGATATCTGAATCATAACTTCCGCTGGTTCAGAAGTTCGCGCAGCATCGAGCTTGCTGTTACCACCCAGTTCCGCTTTTAGGAAAATGCGGAACAACCTATAAAAGAAAAGTCCTGTCTTTTTGATGCAGACAGGACTTTTTTATTTCCTTTAATTCACAGATAAGATTAGGACCGACTCAAGCTTTGCGGTTATTTCCTTCCGGGGTAAACCTGGAGGGCCGCATGCAGAATTTTCATGGAACGGCGCATATCATTTACATTCAGCACAAATGCGATGCGCACCTCATCATTGCCCTTTCCTGGCGTTGCATAAAAGCCGTTGGCAGGCGCAAGCATGACCGTTTCTCCTTCCAGGCTGAATTCATTCAGCAGCCAGGCGGAAAATTTGTCTGCATCATCGACCGGCAGTTTCACGATGGTATAAAATGCACCCTGGGGCTTCAGCGCCACCACGCCGGGGATTGTTCCCAGCTCTTCAAAGACCACATCGCGGCGTTTTTTATACTCACTGACCACCTCATCAAAATACGATGGCGGCGTATTAACCGCTGCTTTGGCTGCCATCTGCTCCAGGGTGGGAGGACACAACCGGGCCTGCCCCAACCGGAGTCCGGCGCTCAAAATGTCTTTGTTATGGGTAACCAGACAGCCAATCCTGGCACCGCAGGCACTATATCGTTTGGAGATACTATCCAATAAAACCGCACGGTCTTCAATACCGTCCAGATGCATCACTGATGTATATACCGCGCCGTCAAAAATGAATTCACGATAGACCTCATCAGAGAAGAAAAACAGATCGTGCCGGAGAACAAGCTGGCGCAGTCCTTCCATCTCTTCGGGGGTATAGACGTACCCGGTCGGATTATTGGGGGAACAGATCATGATGGCACGGGTTCGGGAAGTAATTTTGCTCTCGATTTCGTCCAGCGGCGGCAGTTTAAATCCTTCCTCCACACGACTTGTGACCGGCACTATTTTAATCCCTGCCTCCACCGCAAATCCATTGTAGTTGGTGTAGAACGGTTCGGGAATAATAATTTCGTCTCCGGGATCCATGGTCGCCATCATGGTAAATATGATCGCCTCGCTGCCGCCGTTGGTTACTACAATTTCATCACTGGTGATATTGATATTAAAGCGGCTGTAATATTTGACCAGTTCGTCCCGGTATTCCCACAAACCCGCCGAATGGCCATACGGGAGCACTTTTATCTCCTGGTTGCGGAATGCATCCAGCAGGACTTTGGGAGTATGAATATCGGGCTGGCCGATATTGATGTGATAGACATGAACTCCCCGCTTTTTGGCGGCCTCGGCAAAAGGCACCAGTTTGCGGATGGGAGAAGGTGGCATGTATTCAGCACGTTGTGCAATTTTAGGCATTTTTTCCTCCTGAAGCTTTAAAGGCTGGTTGATTTTTCATATTCGTTTTGATGCGTGTTGGCGTCCGCGCTGCCAGGCGAATCATACACAAAGGTCATCCACGAGCTGTATTCCGGCATTTTACCCCTCACCACATCGGAATACCGTGAAGCAAGCTGTTTTGTTACAGGACCTGGTACGCCGGATCCGATGGTATGCAGCGCCCATTCCGCCCGCGGTTTTCCGACATCCCGGCCATCGGTGATTCTGGTAATCGGTGTGACTTCGGCGGCGGTGCCGGTAAAAAATACTTCTTCCGCAGATAATAACTCTTCAACCTCTATGGGCTCAACAACCACCTCATACCCCAGATCACGGGCCAACTGCAGAACTGTGGTGCGGGTGATTCCCTCTAAAATAGATTCGCTCATGTCATTGGTTTTGACAACTTTATTTTTCACGATGATAATATTTTCACCGGGGCCTTCCGCGATACGGCCTTCCAGGTTCAGGAAAATTCCTTCGTCGAATCCCTGTTTACGGGCAAAACTGCCGGCAATATTGGATTGGGCATACATTCCGCCCACTTTTGCCCGCATATCCATCTGGCTGGTATGAATCCGTTTATTGGGAAGCAGCAGGGTATGCACTCCTTTTTCCAAACCTTCCTCGCCCAGATATGCTCCCCATCCCCAGCACGCGATGCTAAGTTCAACAGGACTGGCCTTGGGCACCAGTCCCAGATTTCCATAGCCGAAGAACATATTGGGGCGGATATAGGCGGCGCGAAGTTTATTTTCCCGCATTACCGCTTTTATTGTTTCAATAATTTCGGTTTTTGAATACGGAACCGTCATATTCATAACTTCACCGGAAATAAAAAACCGGTCAATGTGCTCCTCCAGGCGGAAAATTGCCGGGCCTGCCGAAGTGTCATAGGCACGAATTCCCTCAAAAACCGAACTACCATAATGCAAAGCATGACTCATTACATGAACATTCACTGTGTCCCAATCATAAATTTTACCCATGTGCCAGAACTTTTTTGCTCCCGGAAAATGCTTTACATCAAACATAAACACTCCTTCTATTTCATTTTTTCAGCTTTTTTAGATAAAAAAACCCGGTCAGGATAACCGGGTCAATTATTCGAATAATGCTGATTCCCATATACCAATTAATAAAATTTGCATGTTTTCATACATTCAAGATAATGGAACAAGCGGTACGCTACCTTCCATTTTATCTTATTTTTATTCCGTTTCCCGGCTTCATTCGTTCCGGCTGTTCTTCTTCCCGGCTTCCCGCAATTCAGCAAAGCGGTCGATTATTTCAACTGCCCGTCCCAGACCTTTTCCCAACCATTCACCGCCGTCAATGGTCAGGCATTCACCGGTAATGTATTCGGCGAAGGGAGAAACCAGATAGAGAATCGCATTCGCAACCTCCTGCGGATTGGCAAACCTGCGTAGTGGAATTTCGTCAATCAGTCGTTTTTCGATTTCCGGGGTGGGCCATAGTCTTTCCCGCGCCCCGGTGGTGTCAAAGGGCCCCGGTGCAACAGAATTGACACGTATTCCGTACCTTGCCCATTCCACCGCCAGTGTGCGGGTCATGGCAAGCACTCCGGCTTTGGCACTGGCGCTGTGGATGGTTCCCGGACCGCCGGTCCAGGCATAGGTAGCCAGAATATTTATAATATTCCCGCCATTTTGTTTGATCATATGTTCGCCCAGAATTTGCGAACAATAAAATGTCCCATTCAATACTATATCAATAACAGATTTCCAGCCTTTCAGCGGCATTTTTTCTGCGGGATAGATAAAATTGCCGGCGGCGTTGTTAACGAGAATGTTAATATCTCCAAAATACCCCAACACCGCTTCACGCATGTGACGGACCTGGTCCGGTTCTCTTACATCACAGGTAACGGTAAAGATGTCTTTTGTCACTCCGAGAATGTCTTCTTTCCCTGCCCTGAGGTGATCCATGCTTCTGCTGGTTATGGCGATCTTCGCTCCCTGGGCGGCGAAAGTTTTTGCGATCTCTTTTCCCAGACCGGTGCCGCCGCCGGTGATAACAGCAACTTTGCCCTCCAGAACTTTTTCTTTGAACACTGTCCGCTCCTTTCTGTTTTAAAGCACATCTGACGGTTATCTGGCGTTTCTAATAATAAAGCCTGGTTCCCAACGAAACAGGTCGTCCTCAATTTTCTGCAAGACAGGTTTACAATCCCAAGTTTAACCCCGTATATTACATCTGTATAAATATTGATAATTGACAAAAACCTTTAAATCAAGATTTTTACCTGCAATAGACAAAAAATTAAACCAACGCCTCCCAGCGAGATTCGGAACAAAATCATTCGCTATGGTTTTTTATCTGCTTACTCTTTATATTCCATTAATTATCAAAACAGGGTGAAGTTCCATCGGACATGAATATCAAATTTGTTTGGCAGGAAAGAAATGTAAAATTTATGCATCGGCGACAATGTCCCCAGCAGATGCCAAATTCCCGAAAAAGGCAGAAAATGCAGGGTTTTGAGCTAATTCTAATTTTCAAAAAGTAATTGACATTTTATGGTTATTTTAGTACACTTTTCAGTATTTATTATAATAATTTAAGGTTTTAAATTTATATGATTAAAACAATTAGCCATGAAAAATTTTTAAACTAGACGGAGGAATAATGGCTGCGAAAGCTTCGAAAGGTTCAATCATCCTGGAAATTCTCATCGTTCTGATGGCCTTGTTATTAGTGGCGGTGATCCTCATTCCAAATAGAATTTGGAAGGAAGAAAATCAAATAACAGATACCTGTCGAAATAATATGAATACAATTAATGAGGCAGAACTCTTTTATTACCGCACTAATGAAGCCTATTCAGATACACTGACCAATCTGCTAAATTATGTTCAGGCGGATTCGGCACTAAAGCAACGACAGGCCCTTGTTTCATTAACACAGAGTTTTAAACAGGTGCTTAACAATATCCTGGGAGTTCCGGCGATCGGTGACATTTCAAATATCTCTCAGGCTACCGATGAAATTACCGGCGATTTGATGGGAAATGACCGGTACTTCCGGAAATATCAGAATATTTTTGATGAGTCAAACCAGATCATGCGCGAGATGAACAAGATTGATTCAAGCCAGGCATTTCCCAATTTCAGCAAAACAAAAGTATTTGTCGATTCTTTAAGAAATTTGCGTGACAAGGTTTCCGATTACGTATTGCAGAATGCAGTGTTGGAAGCCATTAACTTCACCGATTCAATTTCTTATTATTTTGAACAGAGTGAGTTCGATAATGTCAATGAGTTCTGGAAAAACGAAGCTACCAGCATTTCCAATTTGATTGGTGATATAAAAAATACGGATATTGTAAAAATATCCAGTGTATCGGACAGATTGCAGAAATTCGCCGATCGGATCAATGTCAGTATGGCTGCGCTTCAGACAGCCAATATTGAACAGAACAAAACCCAACTTGTTTCGGAACGCCAAAATCTGGGTTCTCTGCATGAGAAGTTTCTTTCACCCGATTATTTTATGCTGACCAAACGATATGCGATGAGTTCTTTGAACGAAACCGATTCAATTCTTATTCATTTTGATCCCAAAATGTTTGTTTGCCCCGACGATCAAAAACCTTATATTATTGATACCACCGGAGGCAGGCACCTGACAATTGAATGTCCCAATTTGCTGGATAGGTTTCATGAGAAATTCGTGGAAACAGTGCAGCCTATCAGTAATCTGCAGTTATACGGCCAAATGGACCAATTGGATACGGTTTTCACGAAAACAAAGGCCGCATTGAATCAAAACAGAGAGCTGATCCGCAGAAATACAGATCTCCTCCTGCAGGTGAAGGAATTACTTGTGGAAATGGATAATATGTCAAGCATATTTTTCTATCGGTACGTTAATGAATTGCAGGCTTTCGTGAAATTGATCGATCAGGAAAAGATGCTATCTGTTTTGAAGCCATCCATTGAGGAAGTTCTCAATCCGATGGATACACTGGCAACGCGAATTGAAAATAAAGATTTAAATGATCTTTCTCAAAAGATCGATTACTTCAACAACAAATTTTCGAGCCTGGATTCTGCCATCGCTGCCATAAGGTTGCCGTCCAGAAGCCGACGTCAGGTAGTTAACATTTCGGAAACCTTCCAGCCCGCCAGCAACATTCTCGAGCAAATGCGTGCCGGTTTTGATGCCGCGGAGGCCAAGGAGCTACGGGCTGCTTCCGAAAAACTGGAAAAGGATTTATTGAATGCGCTGGAAGGTGTAAACCAAACCGAATACGTAATCTTCCAAAGAACTCACATAAATCACGGCTACATTAAAGATGGTGAGAAAAGTTGGGAACAAAAATAGCGAGGTTTTATGTCATTAGAAACCAGCAGTATTTCCTTCCAGGAAGATTTTGTTACGTGGACAGATTTAGCAGTTGAAGAACAGGTAATAAATATACAGAGGGCAGTGAGTGAATCACTGCCCGTTTCTATTAATTACCAGAATTTTCAGCAATCTACCACTGCCAAACAAATTGCAAACCAACTTATCGGCTTAATGCAGCGATATGAGCTTTCTCCTGGAACCGTTCGGATGACGTTGCCAGGAAGATTTACCGTGATAAAAAAGGTGATGGTGGATCAGTCAATTCCAAAGGAGAATTATAAGGAACTGGCTCTTTTCGAATTGGAGAATTCCCTTGAAGAACCTCAGGAAAATTTCCACGTATACATGCCCGAATTCGCATCAGACAATGCGGATTACAGAGAATTACTGGTTGTGGCAATACGAAAAAGTGTGCTGGAATTTTTTAATGAGATATCCGAAACCGCTAAATTAAATGTGCAGATTATTGCACCCAGTTGTTTTACTATTGATGAACTTTATCGGAAAATTTATACCGGAATGGAAGGTCAGACGCTCATACTCGGCTGGCAGCGGCGCGGATACGATGTAATTATCTCAGATAAAAATAATTTTATTAATTATATGTTCCGCCCCTATAATACAAATTTTGACTCGATTGAACAGTTGGATGAGGGCGAATTGCTTTCCAGTTTTGATGTGCTGTTGGAGGAGCTTAAACATCCACCTGTTTTGCAGAAACCGCTTTACGACATTCAGTCAGTTCTATTTTACGGGTTTCATTTTAAGAATCAATGGTTAGATTTAATTAAGGCCCAAGTACCTATGCCGGTTCGGATTTTCAATGCGGAAAATGGATCAAATTATCAAATAGTAAACCGGAGTCAGGATATTTCTGATGACCAAATTTTTCAGATGATCGAGTCTGTTTCCAATATTTTTTAATCGAAAAAGGGGGGTATAGGTCATGGTTAAGATAAATTTTAAGTCTGACTCACCTGTCACGTTTGCATCCGAAGCTGAAGATGTCAAACAAATTGAAGAAGAATTCACCAAAAAAGAAAAATCTTCTCAAATAGATAATAATATTGATTTGAGTTTCGAATCAACGGAATCATTTTTCCCGCGCGCCGATGTGGAAAGGGAACCGGAGACAAAAACAGAGCTACCCGAATTTGAGGAAGCGCCCCGGGCTCGCACCGAGGAGAGACCAGTGGACCGCTCCATTACTCCGAATAAGGATTTTTATCCCGGACCGGTATCATCACAAAAAAGAATCTATATCATCTTTGGTGCAGCGGCGGCTATACTACTTGTCATAATTTTCTTCATCTTTCAATTCATGAAAAGCGGCGCCGAAAAACCAGCAGTGCCCGGCACTGAATCGGAGACTTCCACTTCGCAATCACCGGCTATTTCTCAGGGAATTATGCCCGTCTATCAAACCAATGTTGCTTCCAATAATTTTCTGGATACCCAATTGCAGGATTTTTTTGTCAAAAAACCAGCTTCCGCGGATTATTCATTAATCGTTATGACTCCCACCGAAATTAATCTAACTGTGCTGGGGGATTCCCGCGATCAAATCGCGCAATTTACCGTGGATCTTAAAAAAGCTTTCCCGGCTCTTGCTTTTCATGTGGTTTCGGTGCAAAACAAATATGAAGACGGGAATCAACTAATTTATGCTGATCTTAGCACTCCGATTAGCTCAGGGCAGATCGCATCCCCTGTCTCAAAAATCTCCGTTGATATCCAACCCAAGGACATTAAAAAGGAACTTACCGGACTGGCGCAGAAAAACCAGGTCAAATTGCCCTATTTTAAGCAGGGAAAAATCATCGATCATAATGGATACCGAGAAACGCTCTATTATGTTAATTTAAACGGGCAAAAAGGCAACATTATGAAATTCATTTCCGGCATAATATCCGCCTACCCAATGATTCGAATAAACAAATTGTCAATTTTTCCATATAATTTACAAACGATTTCAGGGAAAAACCTGTCAACCAGATTAAGTCTCTCCTATTATAATTCAATATAGGGCGCCTGCAGATATTTTATGCGAATAATAGCCGGAAAGTACAAAGGACATCACCTTTTCTCAGCCAAAAATCAGTCTATCCGTCCGACAACAGCTCAACTCATTCAATTCGATTAAAGTGCTGAAGAAAAACCTGGATCATGTCAGAATCCAGGAACCGTATGAGGTGGTCCGAAAAAATGTGTTGACCTTCCTCCGCCAGAACAAAATACCCTTCGATCTCATATTTGCTGATCCACCCTATAAATGGGACAAATTAATTGAACTGTTGCCACTTGCCTTTCTGCCTGAAAATCTGACAGAGTACGGCATTTTCATGCTGGAAAATGAAAAGAGCCAGACCATTGAATGGGAAACCAACATTTACGAAATAATACGCCAGAAAAAATTTGACAGAACTCTTATCACTTTTTTTGGAAGAAAGGGGATAGAATGAGGCGTTTGGCAATTTATCCAGGGACTTTTGATCCAATCACTTTCGGCCATCTGGATATACTGGAACGGGCGTTAAAGCTGTTTGATCATATCATTGTCACCATTGCAATAAATCCATCCAAATCTCCCCTTTTCAGCATGGAAGAGCGGGCAGATTTGATCCGCAAATCCTGCAAAGAGAAAAATATTAACGGCACCGTCTCAGTGGAGGGATTTGACGGCTTACTGGTTAATTATGCCAGAGAGAAAAAAGCGGTTGCTATTATCCGCGGCCTGCGTGCGGTTTCGGATTTCGAGTATGAGCTGCAGATGGCGCTTATGAATCGCCGGCTTGCTGACGAAATTACCACCGTGTTCATGATGCCTCATGAAAAGCATACCTACCTGAACTCGACTATTGTTAAAGAAGTGGCCCGTTTGGGCGGAGATGTCTCAAATTTTGTGCCCAGGGTTGTGGAGGCGGAATTGCTCAGGAAAATCGGAGCAAAATAAATTTTTAAGTCCTGCTCCGCTCATCCCTCCTGCTGCCCCTTTTTAAAAATAATCCTATTGATTGAATTTAAATTATTATTAAATTTACGCCTTCAAGAATTTTAATAATTACGGCGGAAGGAGTAGGAAATGGAGCTAATTGAAAGAATTCGCACTCAGGCACAGCAAAACCTTAAATCAATCGTCTTACCGGAAGGCACAGAAGGCCGGGTAATCAAAGCAGCCCACATATTAATTTCAGAAAAAATCGCCAATCCCATTCTTTTGGGAAATGCTGATGCCATTCAGGAAAAAGCGGATGCATTGAATGTCAATTTGTCGCAAGCAAAAATTTATGAGCCGGCCCGTCAACCGGATTTTAATGACTTCAGCAATAAATATTTTGAACTGAGGAAGCACAAAGGGCTCACCGAAGACGCGGCCAGAAAAAGCATGGAAAATCCGCTCTATTACGGTGCCATGATGCTTCATGAAAACTTGGCTGCCGGCGCGGTGGCAGGCTCGGTCAACACCACAGGTGATGTTTTACGGGCCGCAATTCAGATTGTCGGATTAATGCCGAAGGTCAATGTGGTCTCCAGCTGTTTTTTAATGGTAGTACCAAATAATGATATCTTGACCTTCGCGGATTGCGCGGTCATTCCTGATCCCGATCCCCCGCAGCTTGCCAGCATTGCCATCAGCTCGGCAAATACCCACCGGAGACTTGCTGGCACTGAACCACGAGTCGCGATGCTCTCATTTTCAACCAAAGGCAGCGCCAAACATCCTCTGGCGGACAAGGTCATTGAGGCAACGGAAATCATCAAAAAAACTGCCCCTGAATTAAAGGTTGACGGTGAACTGCAGTTCGATGCTGCATTCATTCCGGAGATCGGAAAACGCAAAGCGCCGGGTTCGCCGGTAGCCGGTGATGCAAATGTGTTTGTTTTCCCGGACCTGAATGCGGGAAACATCGGATATAAGCTTGTTCAGCGTCTTGCCGGGGCGGAAGCGGTGGGACCGGTTATTCAGGGACTGGCAAGACCCTACAACGACCTCTCGCGGGGGTGCAGCGTGGATGACATTGTGAATGTCGCGGCCATTTGCAGCATTCTGTCCTGATATTTTTATTCGCTATGGCTTTTAAAACAATTATTCGATTATATTACAAAAGGAGCGGAATTTCATCCGTTCCTTTATTATTTAACGGCGATCTAAAGAATAGATGAACTGAGTCACCAAACAGCGGAAAGAAAACATGAAACTGGCATCCCGGTTATCCAGAGTCGAAGCATCGAAAACATTGCAGGTCAAAGAAAAGGCATTGCAGCTCAAGGCACAGGGCATTGATGTAGTGGACCTGACGGCAGGAGAGCCCGATTTTAATACCCCCGCGAATATCTGTCAGGCCGGGATTGAAGCCATCAACAACGGCTTTACCCGCTATACGGCAAATACGGGAATTCCGGAACTGCGGGAAGCAATCGCCCGGAAATTGAAAAAAGACAACAATCTTGAATTCTCGGCAGACCAGATCATTGTATCCAACGGCGCGAAGCAATCCATTCTGAATGCGCTGTTCGCGCTGGTAGAAGAAGGCGACGAGGTTCTGTTCGCTTCCCCATATTGGGTCAGCTATCCGGAGCAGGTAAAAATTGCCGGCGCCGTACCCAGGATTATCGATACCACAAAAACAAATTTTAAAATTAACCCGGAGAGTCTGGAAAAAAGCATCACCTCCAAAACCCGGGCAATCATATTGAACAGTCCCTGTAATCCCACCGGCGTAGTTTACACGGAAGAGGAACTCCGGGCCCTTGCGGATATTCTTATCAGGAAAGATATCTGGATAATTGCCGACGAAATTTATGAAAAAATAATTTTTGACAATCTGAAACATGTCAGCATTGCCACTTTCGGAAATCTGATTGAAAAGAGCATTGTGATCAACGGTGTCTCAAAATCATACGCGATGACAGGCTGGCGAATCGGATATGCCGCCGGACCTCCTGCCGCCGTTAAAGGAATGTCAAAAATCCAGAGCCATTATACTTCAAATGCCTCTTCCATCTCGCAAAAAGCAGCCCTGGAAGCATTGATCGGTCCGCAGCAGGAAATCGAAAGAATGCGCCAGACCTTTGAAGCCAGGCGAAATATGATCTGCACTCAACTGAACAGCCGTCCCTATTTTTCCTATGTCAATCCCAGGGGGGCCTTCTATTTTTTCATCCGGGTGTCCGACATGTACGGCTGCAAGTGCGGCGATTATCTGATTACCGACTCAGTAAATTTTTCCACATATTTTACTGAAAACTATCATCTGGTGACCGTGCCCGGCGCCGCCTTCGGCGCCGACGATTACATCCGGATCTCCTTCGCCACCTCGGAAGCGCAGATCGAAAAAGGAATGAAGCTTTTAATTAACGGCATGGACCAGATGATGGATTTAATAAAAAAAGCATAATGGAGTATAGAAGTGCCAACGTATACGTATCATTGCAAGCAGTGCAACATGCAATTCGAAAGCTTTCAGAGTATTGTGGATCCTCCTCTCGAGAAATGCCCGTCCTGCGGCGGAAAACTGGAACGGGTCATCACCGGCGGATCAGGTCTGATATTCAAGGGATCTGGATTTTACATCACTGATTACCGTAAAAAACATTTTTCGGATACCAGCAACTCTGCAAAATCCGAGAAGTCCGACAAAAAAGAATAGACTCAGCAATTTTCCATCAAGGATATAGGCTTGATAGTTCCGTTTTAAGCACCTGCAACTTATTTTTCGGGTTGCTCCCTCTCTGAAAAGTAAGGACAGCAAATGCCGACCGCTGTGAATGCATCTCTCCATCGGGAGATTCAACTCGTATCAGCCCCTTTTACATTCACAAATTATTGGTCCGGAAGCAGACTGTCCTTCCCGTGGTCGGGGCATCAATCCGATTCGAAAAACAAAAAGACTGGCTCTACGCCAATATCCTCCCGATTTTCTAGCATGAAAGCCGGTTCGACCAGCTAGAAATTCAGAGTATTAACCACTCAGCATTTTGCACAGCTATTTGGCATATTCTCCAATATTTTCCAATTAATTGGCTTGTTCATCAATTCTTTAACTTTTTAATGAAACGCTTTCATAATATATTGGTAGAAAATGAGTTATTAATATTTGCTTTTTCAGAATCAGAAATCGAGGATAGATCATGAAAGCTGTTCTTGTAAAATCTCCCGGAGGAACGGACCAATTGGTCCTGGGAGAAACAGGCAGGCCGGAGCCCTCTGATACTGAGCTTCTGATAAGGATAAAGGCAACCTCGCTGAACCGCGCCGACCTTTTGCAGCGCCAGGGTCACTATGCGCCTCCCCCGGGCGCCAGTCCTATTCTTGGTCTGGATTTGGCCGGAGTGGTTGAGAGGGCAGGGAAAAACTGCCCGGAATGGAAAGAAGGGGAGGCGGTCTTGGGCTTGATCGCCGGGGGCGGTTATGCCGAATACGCCGTCATTCACCATAAGATGGCGATGCGAAAACCGCAAAATCTGACTTTCTTAGAAGCGGCCTCACTTCCCGAAGCATTCCTGACCGCCTATCAGGCCCTCTCCTTTTTGGGAGACCTTCAGCCGGACCAGTATGTTTTGATTCACGCCGGAGCCAGCGGCGTAGGCAGCGCCGCCATTCAACTGGCACGGGAGATGGGAGCAAAACCGATCATAACCGCGGGATCGGAAGAAAAATTAGCGGCATGCAGAAAGTTGGGCGCCATCGGTGCTATCAACTACCATAATGGGACTTTTGCCGAAGAAGTACTGGATGAGACGCAGGGCCGGGGAGTTGATCTGGTGATTGACTTTATCGGTGCAAATTATTGGGAACAGAATTTGTCGGTGCTGGCAATAGATGGGAAGCTGGTATTCCTGTCCATGATGAGCGGAAGTCAGATCGATCGCTTTGATCTGCGCATCTTCATGAAAAAGCGATTGAAAATAATGGGATCAACCTTGCGGAACAGGCCGCTGGATTACAAGGTAGCGCTGACCACGGCATTTTCTCAATACGCGATGCCGCGGTTTGCAGAAGGACAACTCCATCCGGTTATTGACCGGGTGTTTTCCTGGGAAGCGGTGGCAGAAGCCCATAAATACATGGAAGAAAATCGCAATACCGGAAAAATCGTATTGAAAATTTCCAATTAATTCACACGAACAAGGAAGAGCCTAAATCAGGCTTGAAATTATACTTGATATGATATAACTTCTTTTTAATTTATAGACGATCCTACATAAAAAGACGGAGGTCAATATGCCTGAGAAAATTTCGGTCCCGGATTTTGGACAGCCGATTATACTGGAAAAAAACCAATTGAAGATTCCCGATTACCCCATTATACCTTTCATTGAGGGCGATGGTATCGGACCCGATATCTGGAATGCGGCACAATATGTGTTCGATGCCGCCGTGAAAAAAGTCTATGGCGACAAGAAAAAAATTGCCTGGACTGAGATTTACGCCGGGGAGAAAGCAAAACAGCTTTACAACGAGTGGCTGCCGGCCGAAACCGTAGAGACCATTCGCAAATATTATATCGCCATCAAGGGCCCCCTTACCACGCCCATTGGCGGCGGTTTCCGCAGCCTGAATGTGACCCTCCGCCAGGTTTTGAATCTCTACACCTGTATCCGGCCGGTGAAATATTACCGGGGCGTACCCAGCCCGGTAAAACATCCCGAGCGGATGAACGTGATCGTATTTCGGGAAAATACCGAGGATGTGTACGCCGGTATCGAGTGGCCTATGGGCAGCCCGGAAGCCAAACGGGTCATTGAATTTTTGAACAGCGAACTGAAAACCCATATCGCACCGGATTCCGGCATTGGCGTAAAACCGATGAGCGAAACGGCCTCGAAAAAACTGGTAAAAAAGGCTGTTGAATATCTGCTTCAGAACAAGCGCAGCTCACTCACCCTGGTCCATAAAGGGAACATCATGAAATATACCGAAGGCGCCTTTAAGGATTGGGGATATCAGTGGCTGAAAGAAAACTATGGGGATATGTTTATCACGGAAGACAAACTTTATGATAACTACAACGGTAAACTGCCCGAAGGGAAAAAACTGGCTAAAGACCGTATCGCGGATAATATGCTGCAGCAGATTCTCACCAGGACTGACGAATATGATGTGATCGCTACGCCGAATCTGAACGGCGATTATCTGAGCGATGCCTGTGCTGCTCAGGTCGGCGGCTTGGGGATGGCACCCGGTGCAAACATTGGCGATGTGCACGGACTGTTTGAGGCCACCCACGGAACCGCTCCGAAATATACCGGCCAGGACAAGGTTAATCCGTCTTCGGTCATTCTTTCCGGCGTGCTTATGTTCCAATACCTCAACTGGCCGGAAGTCGCCAGCACCATAGAGACCGCGCTGGAAAAGGCGATCATGAACAAGCAGGTCACCTACGATCTGGCCCGGCAGCTTGGACCCGATGTGAAACCGCTGAAAACTTCCGAATTCGGCAGGGCCATCGTGGATCATTTTTAGACCTGCTGGGATTGTAAGAATTTAGCTTTGGATTCTGCAAAATAATCCCAAAGAGAATATCGCCGCTGTCAGATAACATTATCTTTGACAGCGGCTTCTTTATTCGCGGGAGCACTTCCCGCCGGAAAAATGCGGCCGCCTGCAGCTGAGCCTGAAAAGAAAGTCAAATAGCCAGCCGCTTAGAATCGGAATATTTATCACCTTTTAAGAAAAATTTAGCTCCCTAAAGGCCTAAAATTCTCTTATATTTTCAATGATCTGAAGACAATAGATTCCGAATATTTAACAGTGCAATCAGTTATTTTCAAATGCCGATAAAATTACCTGAAGAATATGTTTCGATCCCGACGATTTAAAAACTCAGAAAACCTGGACCATTTTGCCAGCCCTCCTTATGAGCAGCTTGCGGTCATTTATGACAAGATCATGGACCATGTGGAGTACGAAAAATGGGCGAATTATATTAAAAAGATCATTCAGGCACACCATGAACTACCGGTTACCGTGCTGGATATCGGCTGCGGCACGGGCAGGTTTATTGCCGAACTGACAAAACTTAAGATCCCCGCGGAAGGCTGTGATCCTTCTGCCGCCATGTTAAAAGTGGCGGCTCAGAGGCTGCCGGACACGCAATTCCGCATTGACAGCCTGCCCGAGCTCAAGCATATTGAACCGGGACGTTATCCCGTGATGACCTGTCTCTATGATTCCATCAATTACCTCAATTCGCTGGAAGAAATTACCAGATCCCTTGACAGGGTCTATGAACTTCTGCCTGATAACGGTCTATTTATATTTGATGCGGTGAGCCGCATCTTTTGTCAGCACTATTTTGACGGCTTCAACGAGCAGGATGTCATCAATAAAAAAATTGCCTATGTGCGCAGTTCATTTTACGATTTTAAAAATCAGCAGCAGATAAATGAATTCAAGATTTATACCCCGGAGGGCATCTTTGAGGAAAAACATGTCCAGACCATCTTTTCTTTCCGGGATATCAAAGCAATCATCCGCGAGATGACCAATTTCCGCTTGATTGGCGTCTTTGAAGATTTTACTTTTTTCGATGCCGAAGAGGACAGCAACCGGGCGCATTTTATACTGCAAAAATAGAACAATTTATGATCGAATTTTTTAATGTTTCTGTAGACTCCGAAAATCGCTTCATACTTAACCGGATCAGCCTTAAGATCAACAAGGGCGAATTTGTTTATTTAATAGGAAAGACCGGAGCGGGGAAAACCACTTTGCTGCGTTTAATTTACATGGATATTTTCCCCTCGCAGGGGAGTGTGCGGGTGGATAAATACAGCTCATCCACCATCCGGAAACGGCATATCCCCTACCTGCGGCGAAAGGTAGGCGTCGTGTTTCAGGATTTCAAATTACTTGAAGACCGGAACGTTTATGACAACATCGCCTTCGCCCTGCAGGTGATGGGGGCCGGCAGAAAAGAGATCAAAAGCAGGGTGCTCAATGTGCTGACCCAGGTTGGCCTCAACCACAAACGGTACCGCATGCCAAATGACATATCGGGAGGAGAAAAGCAGCGGGTGGCAATTGCCCGGGCGCTGGTCAACGAACCGTTCATTCTGCTGGCAGATGAACCCACCGGAAACCTGGATCCCGATGCATCGCGGGAGATAGTAGAACTGCTCGAAAAAATTAACAAAAGCGGGACGGCTGTCTGTATGGCAACTCATAACTACGATTTGATCCGCATTGCTCCGCACCGCACCGTGATATTGGAAAACGGTCTTATTCACCGCGAAATTGAACAGAAAAAATTACTTAAACTATAGTCTTTTCCATGAAAATTGCATTTCTCATTAAAGAAGGAATCGTGAGTCTTAAACGCGCCAGGGTATCGGCGTTTGTCACCATTCTCTCCATTAGTCTTTCCCTGAGTTTAATCGGCATATTCGGTCTGGTGGGTCAGAATGTGAAGGATGTTTTCCTGCGCTTTTACAAGGAAGTGCAATTGGAAGTATTTCTGGATCCTTCTCTTTCCGCTTCCCGGATTGATCAGCTAAAAAACAGGATTTCGCAAAATGTTCAGGTCGATGATGTCATATTCATCTCGCGGGAGCAGGCGCTGGAGGAATTCCGGAAAACATTTGGCGAAGACCTGAAGGGTATCCTCAGCGAAAATCCGCTGCCTCCCTCCTTTCGGGTTATCATGAAACCGTCCTACTC
>JARRQT010000005.1:0-29968 GCA_037381445.1 Calditrichia bacterium | reverse complement strand
TGCCAGCGGCTTCTGGCCCGCTCATTGATTTCATCTATCAACCTGGCCTTCATATCCTGGTGAAGATGCCATAATTCGCGGTCCGGAATCTGATCGATTTTGTCCCAAAATCCCGGCTGATCCTGTTTCGATACCCACTCATTACCCAAATATTTGTCCAGGAGCCGCTGGAACCGCAGTGGTTCCAGCCAGGTGGACAGATGGACGCCATTGGTGATGGCCTGAATGGGAACCTCATTTTCCTGTTTTTCCGGCCAAATACCGGACCACATTTTTCGGGCGACCTCTCCATGCCGCTTACTCACCGCATTGCGGTAGCTGGATGTGCGAAGCGCAAAAACAGTCATATTGAATCCAGCGCCCGTATCTTGCGGATTGGTTCCTAACTGCAAAAGTTTTTTGGAATCGATGCCCATCTGGTTCAGGTAATGTGAGAAATATTTTTCCATCAATTGAAAAGAGAAAATATCGGTTCCTGCCGGAAGCGGGGTGTGTGTCGTGAAGACGGTGGTTTCCTGTATCTCGCGAAGCGCGTCACCAAAACTTTGCCGGTTCTCTATTCCGCTTCGCATCCTTTCCAGCGCAGCAAGGGCTGGATGTCCCTCGTTAATATGAACGATTGATGGCTGAATACCAAGCGTCTGCAGTACCCGCATTCCGCCCATGCCCAGCACAATTTCCTGCCGCAGCCGCTGCTCCGGATTGGTGGCATATAAATGATGGGCAATGGCCCGATCCCAGGGCTGATTGGCATCAATGTCAGTTTCCATCAAATACAGGGTGACGCGGCCGACTTCCGCTTTCCATACAGTCACATGGACGGGAGGATCGAAAATGGGTACCTGAACAACCAGTTGGTTTCCGTCTTGATCCAAGACCGGCAGTATGGGATCATGAATGCGATCGAGCGTTTTTTCCATGTCTTGCTGCATGCCGTTTTCAGCGATCCGCTGCCATACATATCCGCGGGAGTAAATCAGGCCCACGGCGACCACAGGAATTCCCAAATCGCTGCATTCCTTTATATAGTCCCCTGCCAGAATACCCAGCCCCCCGGCATACAGGGGAAGGGAGCTGTGCAGACCGTATTCCGCTGAAAAATAGGCTATCGTTTTATCGGTTTCAACAAAGGTATCGGAGAACCAACCTTGGCCGGAGGTGGTTTGTTGCTCAAAGCATTCCATGATCGCATCATAGCGCTTCAGAAATGCCGCATCTTCAGCGATTTTTTTCAATATTTCATCCGGCAGCAGAGTCAGCATGCGAATCGGATTGTGTTCGCTCTCCCGCCAGCTCTGCAGATCGAGCATCCGGAAGAGCTGTCTGGCCGAAGGATTCCAGCTCCACCATAGATTATAGGCCAGCCTACCCAAACCGCTGATTCGTTCGGGAAGATTTGGAAAATGTTCTTTAACATTCATGATTTTTTCTCCTGCTATCTTTTATGAGTTGTTTCGGGCCAGCAAAATGACCGCGGAATAGGGCCTTGCCGTATAGGTCTCTTTGTCCTCGAGCTCCTGTTCTTTGCCGCTTTCATGGAAATCATTCGGGGTAGGCAGGGACGTATCGACGGTCAGCCGCCATGGATTATTGTTTGAGGAAGCGGGCAAATTGAATTTTGCTTCTATTTCCGAGGCATTAAAGATCAGGTAATAATTTGCTGAATCCGGCTCGAGAACCAGCATACCGAGGCATTTTGCACTGGAATCGCTCCAATCCGGGGCGGACCCAACGGGATTGAACCAGCGGACGTTCTGTTCTGAATAGAATTCCTCCCTCCGGAAAATCTCATGCTCCCTACGGAATTGGATCATGCCGGCGGCGAAGCGGTAAATTTCCCGATTTTTCTCCAGAAGATTCCAGTTATACCAACTGATCTCATTGTCCTGGCAATATGCGTTGTTATTACCCTGCTGGGTTCGGCGGCATTCATCCCCGCCCAGCAGCATGGGTATCCCTCTGGAAATAAATAGTGTCAGTAAAAAATTTTTAATCTGGCGGATGCGGATTTTTTCGATTTCCGGGTCATCCGCAGGACCTTCCTGTCCGTAATTGGCGCTGTAATTCGAATCGCTGCCGTCACGGTTTTCATGTCCGTTGGCTTCATTATGCTTTTTCTCATAACTCACCAGATCGTTGAGGGTGAATCCATCGTGACAGGTAACGAAATTAATGCTGCTTTCCGGCCCTTTTCCGGAATGCTGGTAGATGTCTTCGCTGCCGCAAATCCGGCTGGCAAAAGCCCCCATCATACCCGGATCACCTCGCCAGAAACGGCGAACGTCATCCCGGTAGCGGCCGTTCCATTCCGCCCAGCGCTTCTCTGAAAAACTTCCCACCTGATAGGCGCCGCCCGCATCCCAGGCCTCCGCAATTATCTTTATATCCCGGAGGATGGGGTCCTCTGCGATCTGCTCCAGCAGCGGCGGATTGGAGAGCAGATTGCCGTGAATATCTCTTCCCAGCACGGATGCCAGATCGAAACGAAAACCGTCCACGTGCAATTCCATGGCCCAGTAACGGAGAATATCCAGAATCAGATTTCTCACCACCGGATGATTGGCATTGAAGGTATTCCCGGTGCCCGTGTAATCTTTATAATACCTGCGGTCATTTTCATCCAGCATATAATAGATGGGATTTTCAATGCCCCGGAATGAAAGGGTGGGCCCGAATTCGTTTCCCTCCGCTGTGTGATTCAGCACCACATCCAGAATTACTTCTATTCCGGCCTGGTGGAACGTCTTTACCATTTCCTTGAATTCCAGTTTCTGCTGGCCCCGGCTGCCGCTGCTGCCGTAGGAGCCTTTGGGAGCCAGAAAGGTGACTGGATCGTACCCCCAGTAATTTTTGAGCGGCTCTCCCGTATCGGGATTCTTCCGCGGATTTTCAGTTTCATTGAATTCCATAACCGGCATTAATTCGATGGCTGTGATCCCCAAATATTTAAAGTACGGAATCTTTTCCGTCAGTCCGCGGTAGGTCCCCGGGTGTTCGACGCCGGAGCTGGAATGAATGGTACAGCCGCGCACATGGGTTTCGTAGATCACGGTATCTGACCAGGAATGGCGGGGCGGCTGATCATTTTTCCAGTGAAAATGTTCATGGGTGTAGACACATTTGGGCATGGCGTCCGCATCATCGGATTTGGAAAATGAAAGATCTTTTCGGCGGGAATTGCTGTCGTATCCCCGGGCGGCTCCGAAATCCCAATCCTTGGCGTGTGTTATGGCAGTTGCCAGGGGATCGAGAATAAGTTTGTTTTTATTGAAACGAAGACCGTTCTCCGGTTCATAGGGACCGTCCAGGCGGTAGGCGTATAACTGGCTGGGCCGGACGCCCTTGACCCATACGTGCCAGACGTCCCCAGTCCTGTTATGGCTGGGATCCAGTTCAATCACCCTGGCTGCTTTTTCATCTCCGGGTTCATCATAAAACTCCAGCCAGACCCTTTCGGCGCTTCTGCTGAAAATTGCAAAATTGACGCCATCCCCGCGCTGCTGGGTTCCCAGCGGCAGGGGAATTCCGGCACGCACATCGCTGATCTCTGAGACGTCCCGGATGTAATCCGATAAAATCCGCTGCTTTCCTGATTCCTTTACACGTTTCTTTTTATCTAATTTTTCTTTTTTCGCCGGCATGGATGCGTTCCTTTACGTGAATAATATCCCTTTACGATTGTGTCACGGCAGTTTTGAGCTATGCCAAGCAATTTTGGGAGGCCGCATTATCTGCCCGACACTTACAAACTCTTAGAAAAAATCTTGTATTATAACAGATACTGTTCTCTTGTTTTGGGGCAGTGATAAAAATCAGTTCCATATATTACCTTACACTATTAAGTGATGCAGTCTTGTGCTCCGAATATATATTTATCATTTGAATATGAAGAAATCATGAACCGGTAGCGGGGATCAGCCGGAAAATGGAATGCAATTTTTGAGAAAGAGGGAATTCGCAAAAATAATGGAATAAAAGGTAAGGAGGCATTGCCCGGATGGGGGGGATAAATCCGGAACCAGCCCAATCGAGACGTTCTTTTTCTTTCAAAAAAGAGCAGTCAGAAATTTTGCTTGCGGTACGCCGGAATATGGTCATCAATATTGCGCCACCGGGCTGGGAAACGGGATTTGCGCGGAACCGGTTTAGAAATTAATTCCAACCGACTATCTATTTTATCAGGCTCATTTTGCCAACAAACTTCTCCTGCCCGGCTTTTATTTCATAGAAATAGACGCCGTTGGAAACCTGTTTGCCCATGCAGTCAGGGAAAACAAAAAATCCTCCCCGATATGAATTCAACAAATTCATTTTCCGGGGAGGAAATATGATTTTTGATCTCGGAAAATTATATTCATCCGTTATTTCTTCAGAATTGCCTTGCCGGTGCCGGTGCTGATATAGTATCGGGGTGTGTCTTTTCCCCGGGTAAACGATTTTTTCAGATAGTCGCTGCTGTTCTCTGAGTACTCACCTTCATTGTCGAATTTTTCAGGGGAGACAATCTGGCCTATCCGGGCATGTGCGGTGAATTCAAAATAGCCTTGCAGCGGTTCACCCTTCATGTCCAGAATCGCATCATTGGTCCCCGAACTGATGTGGAGATCGAATTCCTTCCCCTGCGGCGCATCCACTTCCACTTCACCGGTGCCGGAATTGAACTTGCCCTCGTTGTCCAGTTTGATCCGGGAGGCTTCCACTGTTCCGGTGCCGCTGTTTGCGTCAAAATCGCCGCTGCAATTCCGGACGATGACCTTTCCGGTGCCGGAATTTAATTTGAATTTTCCCTCGGCATTTTCGGCTGTCACTCGGCCGGTCCCGCTGTTCAGGTCATATTTTCCTTTTGTGCTGGTGAGTTCGATATCCCCGGTACCGGAATTGGCTTCGATTTCTGCAGCCACATCTTTGATTGTGATATCGCCTGTCCCGCTTGAAATCTCAATATCGGCCTCCCCCGGAACAGCAACCGTCCAATCGGATGATCCGTGGTGGTTTTGACCGCTGAATTTTTCTTCCAGGACCAGTGCGTTGTCGGTTTCTTTGAACACCGGTTCAAATGTGCCCTTCTCATAGTCGTAGTTGAGTCGGACGTGAATTTGATTGTCGCTGCTCTTTTCTATCGTGCAATTGCCGAGTGCCAGTTTGAGCCGGATATTCTTCTTCATCGGGAAGGTCTTGCTGACGGTCTCCTGCTTCGCCCCAAAAGCGGGGATCGAGAGCAGCAGGCCGAGACACAGTGCCGGCAGGATGCCTGTTTTTATTCTTTTCATTTTTCTGCTCCTTAACCTGGTTATGGTTCATCTGATTGAAAACGCGAGGTCTTAAAATAATAGAATTTTACTTATTCAATTTTATGGTTCCGGTGGCGGTCTCCAGGGTGATCACGGGTTTATCGGTGTTCCGGGTAAAGGATTTCTTTACATAGGTTTTTCCATTCTGTTCAAACTCTTCCTCATGATCGAATGAAAAGGGAGCCTGAATTCTGCCGTGATCTTTGCGGGCGGTGAAAATAAAGGTGCCTTTCACCGGATTGCCGTTATAGTCCAGTTCAATGTCACCGGAAGCAGAAGAGAGGGTTAAATCCGATGTGGGGCTTTGAGCGAGGCCGATTTCCACATCTCCGGATGCGGTGGAGACGGTGGCGGAAGATTCCATGATCAGATTGGAAACATCGATATCCCCGCTGGCGCACTTCAATTCCACGGACGCTTTTGAATCTTTCAGATCGATATCGCCGGAAGCGGTTTTTATCTCAACCGTTCCCTGAATTTCGCTGCCGCTGACGTCACCGCTGGCCGTAGAAATATCCAACTCGCCATTGGAATTGGTGATTTCCACATCGCCGCTGGCCGTGGAAATATCGACCTTGCCTTTGCTGTTTTGCAGCGTGACATCGCCGGAGGCACTGCTGCTTTCGATGTTGTTTTCCAGGCCTTCGCCGGAAAAATCACCAGAAGCCGTGGAAAATTCCACCTCGGTGCCTTTTGGGATGGTAATCGTCCAGGTGACTGAACCGCTGGAACTGCCGGTCCAGTCCTCGGAAAGTTTCAAACGGTCACTCTGCTCGTCAAAGCGCGGTGAAAAAGCGCTCTGCGGCTTCACATCCGAGACGACTTCCACCGAAATCTTGTCCGCTGCGCCCTGTTTTATGATGCAGTCACCGCTTACGGTTTTGACATACAATTTAGGTTTGGCCGGGAAGGTTTTGGATATTTTCCCGTTGTCGAAGGCTTTCAGCGATCCCATTCCCAGAAAAAGCGCTGCGGCCATTGTAATACTTAACAGACGTGACTTCATTTTTTTGCTCCTTCGTTTTGATTTTTAAGTGATTTTGTATTCCCAATAAATAATAATATCATGACTATCACAAAAACTTCTTTCGCTGATAATATACAATTTTGGCGGCGGGCCTGTCGCCCGGTATTGTAATATAGAACCTCTCTTTTGTACGATATTTCAATACCGAACCTCGTATTCGACCTTCCGACAACCAAACAGGAGTGTTGCAGAAGAAAAACTGGATTGAAAATTTGGAAAGGATCACAAGCAGCATGGGTGGACAAATCATACGAGAAATGATTTGGGTCAGCATTGTTACAAAGAAGAATCCACCGATGGCAATTTTCTGCAAATCCTGCAACCAATCCTCAGACCTGAATTGAGTGGTTCTTTTTGTATTCCGAAGGTGTCATCCCCGTGAACTTCTTAAAAGCGGTGTTGAAAACGGATTTAGAATAGAATCCGGTGTCGTACATGATCTCCAGGATGGTCTTCCCGTTGGAGGCCGGAGATTCCAGCACTCTCCGGACTTCGGAGATGCGGTAACGGTTAATGAAATCATTGTAACTCATCCCGAAGCGCTCATTGATAATCTGCGAGAGGTGATTGTAATGAATCCTCAGTTTTGCGGAGAGGTCCTTCAACGTCAGATTGGGATTTAGATACAACTTGTCATTTTCCATCAGGTTTACCAGGCGGGGAATTATTTCTTCAACCCGCTCCGGATTCAGCGCGGATGTCTTGTATTTCTCAGCCATTTTTCTGCGCGCTTTCCGGCGTCTGTTCCGGATACCGATCCCGGTCAATCCCAGAACACTAAATATTGAAAGAATCCAGAAGAGGGCGGTGCGGTAAAATGGCCGCTGTACTGCGAACGAAATTTCGCTGCGGCTTTCATTCCAAGTGCCGCCGTTGCTGGCTGCCAGTACCACAAATCGGTATTTTCCCGGTGAGAGATGTAAATATTCGGCAGTGCGCTCCTGATTTGGCGGATGGTTTATCCACTGTGTATCTTTGCCCTCCAGCTTGTATCTGAACCGGATTTTTTGGGGATTCGAAAAATCCAGTGCCGTGAAATGGAAAATCAGCCGGCTGCACGGATAGGGCAGCTCAATCGTGCCTGCGGTATTGATGGCATTCCCATCCGCTTGCATTGATTCGATATTGATCCGGGGAACAGTTCTATCGGCAGGGATTTTTGGGGGATTGAATACCGAGACTCCCCGCGCCGTGGGATAGTAAAGCAATCCATCAACTGATTTCCACACCGCCGGCTGCCCATCACTGCTGCAATTGCCGCTGACCATGCCGTCACTTTCATCAAAACAGACCGGCAGGAGAAACACTCCCGAAGTATCGATCAGTGATAACAAAGACTTCCACGGCAATTTGAACACACCCTGGTCGGAGCTCATCCACAGGTTGTCTTTGCCGTCAGCAGCGATACTGAAAATGTGGTTGTCGGGCAACCCTTCAGAAGTTGTTAAGCGAATGGTTTTTCCCCGCCGAAATAGAATTAAACCGCCGCCGTTGGTGCCGATCAAAAGCGTGCTGTCCGACTCCGCATAAATTGAAAGGGCGTCAATGGAACTGTTTTCTTGCGGAGAAAGAAGCGGGCGGAAGATGCCCTCCTTCAGTTGGTATGCGCCAGCTCGTGTGCCGGCGAAAATTGATCCGTCGGGAGTTTCCCGCAGGCATCGAATATGATTTTGAGCCAGCATGATCCGGGGATTGACTTTCTGCTGAGGAGGCGCCATGCGGTTGAGGCCGTTATCCGTTCCGATCCACCATATTCCCTGTCCATCTTTCAACAGGCAGGTTATATAATCGGATGCCAGACCCTGTTTCATCGTGAAGGAAGAAATATGTTTTCCTTTCAAGTGATTGAGTCCCCCGTCCCGCGTTCCTATCCATAAATCTCCCGGGACGTCCGAATACAAGGCGGTAATGCGGTTGCTAGTTAGGCCGGTGCCAGTATTGATTACCTGCTGCACCCGGTCGTTTTTGATAAGGCAGAGACCGCTGTTCCGCGTACCGACCCAGAAATGTCCCGGAGAATCCTCCAGCACCGCGCTGACCGGCGCTTCCGGCAATCCATTTTGGCGAGTAATGTTTCTGACCAACGGATTTTTCAATTGCATCAGGCCTGCCGCTTCGGTTCCCAGCCATAGATTTCCGCCATTGTCAGCCAGCAGGCAGCGGATATTTTCTGCGGGATATCCGCTTTTTCGCAGCGGTCCGCTCATTCGCCCGTTTGCCATCCGTTTCAGACCGTCCGCCATGGTGCCGATCCACATTGTTTTCCGGGAATCCTCCAGAATACAGGAAATGGGGGTATAGTCGGTGCCGGGAATGCGGGTAATCCGTTTTTGATCAGATTGCAGCGTATACAATCCGTTCAGGGTCCCGATCCAGATATTCCCAAAATGATCGGAGGCGACCGTGATGACCGCCGGATCAGTGAGCCCGTCGTCATAGTCGAATACCTGAATCACTTCCTCCCGGATACTGGCCAGACCGCCTCGCAGGGTGCCGGCCCAGACCGTGCCCGTGGAATCGATGGCCAGCGAAGTGATAATATTGTCGGAGAGGCCGTCCCGATTGGTGAAACTTACGAAGCCCTCCGGACCGAACCGGTTAAGCCCGTAATCCGTCCCAATCCAGACATATCCCTGCCGGTCGCTGGTAATGGCCCGGATATGATCGTTGCTCAAACCGTCTTTTGTAGTATAGGTTTTCCATTCAGCATTTTGGCGGCAGGTCAGACCGCCGCCGTCCGTTCCGACCCAGAGCCGTCCGTACAGGTCTTCATGCAGCGCCTGTATCCGGTCATTACCTAATGCCGGCGTATTAACATGTGAAAAGAGTCTGAACCGGATCCCATCGAAACGGAGCAGTCCGGAAGGAGTGCCCATCCAGATATATCCATCCTTTGTCTGCAAGATTGTATTCACGGTATTTTGCGGCATGTGCCACGAGCGCACAACATAATCCGGGATTTCCATGGACGGATCAAGTGCCATGAGGCCGGGGACCCGGATCAGCATGCATATCAGGATTGCTGCGACGAGGTAAATGGTTTGGGTTTTATCGGTTCGCATCACGCTCCCGGGAATGCCTTGTTTTGTCTCTTCAGTACGGGGTGATATACGAGGCCTGTCCGGCTTTGTTACCTTCCGGCAGGGATTATTTCCTGCTTCACAGATGGAACCACCGTGGGTTCAGGAAGCATCGCAGGAAGGAATCAAAAAAATAAACAGGTTTTATATTCAATAAACCGATATTATATTTCGCCATATAACGAAATGATAAGAGTGCAAATTATGAGACAACTGGTCAAAATATTTAAGGCTTTATCCGATACCAACCGCGTCCGGATACTGAAAATGCTGCAAGTCCGGCCCATGTGCGTGTGCGAGATTACCGATGTTCTGAGCCTGGCATCATCGACCGTTTCCAAACATCTTTCCATTCTGAGGGACGCTGGTTTTATCATCGATGAAAAAGAGGGAAAGTGGGTCAACTACCGGCTGGATTCGAAATCCTCTGGCAATTACATAAAAGAACTGCTGCCCCTGCTCGCCGGCTGGCTTCCCGATGATGCCGTGGTGAATGCGGATCTGGCAAAGGTCAGAGAAGTGGACCGCAACATGATCTGCGGGGCCTGATTCGCATTTTACGAAAATTGCCGGCTCTGCAGTGACAATCTCTGTGATACATGAAAATTTGAATTAAACTACATTTTGCGAAATATTTTCGCGGGAAAATGAGGATCTGAAAGATTTCAATGAACTGGAAACAAGAGTACAAACCTTTTCTGTGGATTATCGGATTTTTTCTTTTTGCCTATTACATGCCGCTTGAAAACGGGCAATTTTCCGGCGCGCTTCTGGATGCCTTCCATCTTGCCAAATGGTATGCGCAGGAGCATGTGCTGTTTTGCCTGATACCGGCCTTTTTTATCGCGGGGACTATTGCGGTGTTCATTAGTCAGGCGGCGGTAATAAAATATTTCGGCGCCCAGACGGCTAAATGGGTTTCTTATGCGATTGCGGCCGTTTCGGGAAGCATTCTGGCGGTGTGCTCCTGTACGGTGCTGCCGCTGTTTGCCGGCATCCACAAACGAGGCGCCGGCCTGGGTCCCGCCATTGCATTCCTGTATTCCGGTCCGGCCATAAACATACTGGCTATCATTCTCACCGCCCGCATCCTGGGACTGGAACTGGGTATTGCCCGGGTAGTGGGTGCGGTATCCTTCAGCGTGATTATCGGGTTGATCATGCATTTTATCTACCGAAAGGAAGAAACCGAAAAGGCCGCAGCACAACTTTCCATGCCCGGTTCCGATGAGGGGCGCCCGATCTGGCAGACTGCATTTCATTTCTTCATTTTGGTGGCCATTCTCATCTTTGCGACCTGGGGAAAACCGGACAGCAGTTCGGGATTTTGGTACCTGATCTATTCGGCCAAATGGTGGCTGGTTGCTTTCTTCGGGCTCCTGCTGGCTGTTTCTCTGGTGACCATATTGAAGATAAAGCCCCTGCGTGTCATTTTTTCTGCGATACCCGTCCTGTTGCTGGCATTGCTGTTCCCCCATACACCGGCGGTCACATTCTCGGCGGCAATCGTTATTCTGATTGTGCTGCTTTCCGCCTCAACGGGCGAACCGCAGGAATGGATGAGTTCCACCTGGGGCTTCACGAAACAGATCCTGCCGCTGCTGGGTGCCGGTGTGCTGGTGGCCGGTTTTTTTCTGGGTGCGCCGGACGGTGGAAATGGTATCATCCCTAATAACTGGATAACCGTGCTGGTGGGAGGAAATTCATTCTTTTCCAATTTTTTCGCTTCGGTGGTAGGTGCATTTATGTATTTTGCCACCTTAACCGAGGTGCCCATTCTGCAGGGACTCCTGGCCGGCGGGATGGGAAAAGGGCCTGCTCTGGCGCTTTTACTGGCAGGGCCGGCACTGAGCCTGCCCAATATGCTTGTGATCCGCAGCGTGATGGGGACCCGGAAGACAGTGGTATTTGTCTCCTTGGTGGTGGTGATGGCGACCGCCAGCGGATTGATTTTCGGGAAATGGTTCTGATGATGAACAAAAAGAAAAACAGGGCAAACCTTAGTATGGAAAGAAAGATTGGTGGTGAAATGGAGTTTTTGAGCGGTGAAACCAGGTTGTTGCATGACGAATTGTTACAGATGGTGAAATCCAAATACTCTAGTGCTCCATCATTTCAATCTCTGATACATAAAACGGAGAAAATGCGATGATGCGAATCCTGATTTTATGCACCGGAAATTCCTGTCGCAGCCAGATGGCGGAAGGATTTCTGAAATCATTTGATGATAGATTGCAGGTGTATTCTGCCGGGACTCATCATTCGGCAGCGATTCATCCCAGGGCGGTGCAGGTTATGCGGGAAGCGGGAATCGACATTTCCGCCGGTTACCCAAAAAGTGTTGACCGGTTTGTGAATGAATCGTTTGATTTCGTCATTACGGTATGTGACAATGCCCGCGAGACCTGTCCGGTTTTCACCGGAAGGGTCAGAGAGCGGCTGCACATGGGATTTGAAGATCCGGCCGAAGCGGAAGGATCGGAAGAAGAAATACTTTCTGTATTCCGCCGGATAAGGGATGAAATACGGCGGGATTTCCACAGGTTCTATGAAGAAAGAATCAAAGGGGCATCATAATAGAAATTCATTTCAGCATTCTTAAGGGTAATTTATTATTTCACGCCAGGCCGCAAAGAACGCAAAGAGAAAAAAGAGTCGAAAAATTATGAAAAAATTTTAAAGAAATTTCACGTTGTTTAAAAGAGTCATATATGGATGACCATTAACTAAAAGGGCTTTAAAACAAAATTTAATATCGCAGCGCCTCTGCGAGACAAATCATAAAATTGAGGAGAACAGAATATGCTAAATATCAAAGTTGTCGGTTCGGGATGTCCCAATTGCCAGAAACTGGAAGCGCTTTGCAGGGAAGTGGTTTCGGAAAATAATATCGAAGCGGAAATAGAAAAAGTTACCGATTTCAACAAATTTGCCGAATTGGGCATTTTTATTACGCCGGGACTGCTTATCAATGACAAGGTGGTAAGCAGCGGGAAAATTCCAGTGAAAAACACGTTGCTGCATTGGCTGACAAATGCTGTGCGATGACCGGATCAGAACACAAAATTTATGGACATGCATAAATCCGGCAAAAAAGAGTGGAGCAAAAACAAACAGTCCATGGAGTAAAGGCGCATAGCATCAGTGCAATAAATACCCATGTGATTTTCATATTGGGCACCACTTCCCTTTAATCTTGTTTAAACCGCAGATAGTATTCTCGACTGTTAAGAGAAGCATCTGCGGTTTTTTATTAAATCTCCTGGCCTTTACACAGGATGTTAAAAAAAGGCAGCTGCATTTCTTTGTTCAAATTAACGCAACACTATTTAATTATTGCTACGTAGCAATGCCAAAAAATTTTCGACAAACTCATGCGGAAATCTTTTCCATTTCCATCGTATAATTAACAATTATCCGGGTCGGCCGGAAATAAGCTTTAATGCATTTAATTACCCGATTAAAAAATTTTTCGAATTGTATATCATTTTGGGGCGATTTCCTTGATTATTTCTGCCTGTTCTTGTATAATTATAATTGTGAAGTTAGTCGCTTAATCAGTCCGGCAGAAATTTTTGCCGTTATCCTCATATCTGACATTTGGATTAAAAACCGGAGGTTACACATGAAGACCGTTTTTGTGAACCCGGAGCGTTGTGTCGGCTGCAGGCAGTGCGAATTGGCCTGCGCAGTCGAACATTCCCAGACAAAAGCATTGTCCGCTGCAATAATGGAATCTCCGCCATCCAGGGCAAGAATTCATGTAGAGGCGAGTCAGGTTCTGACGACCTTTCCCAACAAGTGCCGCCATTGTTCGCCGGCACCCTGCGTGGAGATCTGCCCCACCAGCGCCCTGGTCAGGGAACAGGCCACCGATACCGTTCAACTGATCCCGGAAAAATGCATTGCCTGCGCTATGTGCGCGATGGTGTGTCCGTTTGATGTCATTGTTTTTGATGTCTCCCGCTACAATGATCACCAGAAATTAATGAACATCAAATGTGACAATTGTCTTGATCGACAGAAAGCGGGCAGGGATCCGGCCTGCGTGGAAACCTGCAAGGTTGGGGCCCTGGTATTTGGCGATATCAATGAGATTATCCGCGACCAGAGGAAGAAATTCAGCCGGAAAGTGTCTATGGCAGTGCAGGCTCAGCCGAGTGAACTGACGGCATTGCCGGAAAATGTTCAAATGTGGAGAGGCTGGGAAAAATCGGTTCAGGAACTAAAAAAACTTTAAATTGGTGGAGGTCATTATGGCTACAATACCAACATATATTGATGAAAATTTATTGAATAATCGCAGCACTACCTCTGATGCCCACAAAATGATTAAGAAGGCTGCTCATGACGGTGTGGAAACGGTTTGGGATCGGCTGGAAAAACAGACGCCCCAGTGCGGTTACGGCCTTACCGGCTTTTGCTGCAAAAACTGTATGATGGGGCCTTGCCGGCTGGATCCCTTTGGGGACGGCCCGACACACGGAGTATGCGGCGCCGATGGTGATACCATTGTCGCCCGCTTTTTAGGCCGTTTCATTTCTGCCGGCGCCGCGGCACACTCCGATCATGGGAGGGATCTGGTAGAAGTGCTGCATCTGGTGGGCGAGGGAAAAGCGCCGGGATATGAAATTACCAACGAGGAGAAATTGAAACGCTTGGCAACTGAATTTGGTGTTAAGACGGACAAAAAAGATCCCAAAACCATTGCACGGGAGCTGGGCTGGGAAATGATGGAAGAATATGGCATGCGCAAAAAGAAATTACAGTTGACCAACCGCGCCCCGAAAGTGCGGCAGGATTTGTGGCAGAAACTGAACATTATGCCGCGTAGCATCGATCGCGAGAATGTGGAGATGCTGCACCGCACCCACATGGGTGTGGATAATGAATATGTCTCCACCCTGCTGCACGGTTTGCGCACCGCCCTGTCCGACGGTTGGGGAGGTTCCATGCTGGCTACCGAGGTTTCGGACATTCTGTTTGGGGTTCCAAAACCGGTGGAATCGCAGGTGAACTTGGGCGTGCTCAAAAAAGACCAGGTAAATATCGCCGTGCACGGTCATAATCCCATGCTGTCCGAAATGGTGGTGCGGGCTGTTCGCGATCCTGAAATGATTAAACTGGCAAAGCAGAAAGGCGCCAAGGGAATAAATCTGGTAGGCCTGTGCTGTACCGGCAATGAATTGCTGATGCGCAAGGGCGTTCCCATGGCCGGCAATCATTTGATGCAGGAACTGACCATCGTCACCGGTGCCCTGGAAGGGATGATCGTGGACTACCAGTGCATTATGCCGGCCGTAACGGAAGTTGCAAAATGCTATCACACCAAGGTTATTTCCACCTCCGAAAAGGCCCATTTCAAAGGGGCTATTCATATGGAGTTCAAACCTGAGACCGGAGAAAAAGTGGCAAAAGAAATTGTCCGCACGGCGGTTGAGAATTTCCCCAACCGTATTCCGGAACGCGTCAATATTCCGGTGGAACCAGTGCGTTTAATGGCTGGTTTTTCCGTGGAAGCGATTCTCGGTGCGCTGGGTGGCAAACCGGATCCCCTGATTGATGCCATCAAGGCCGGAAAAGTGCGCGGCGCCGCGGGCGTGGTGGGATGCAATAATCCCAAAATACCGCAGGATTACGGTCATGTGAATATGGTAAAGGAATTAATTAAAAATGATGTTCTTGTGGTGGAAACGGGTTGCGCGGCGGTGGCCTGCGGAAAAGCGGGACTGATGACCCCGGAGGCCGCAGACATGGCCGGGAAGGGATTGAAGGAAGTCTGTAACGCATTGGGAATTCCCCCGGTGCTGCATATGGGATCCTGCGTGGATAACGTGCGGATTCTGGTGCTGGCTTCCGCGCTGGCAAATGCCCTGGGTGTGGACATCAGCCAGCTGCCCCTGGCCGGCGCAGCCCCGGAATGGTATTCGGAGAAAGCGGTTTCTATCGGGGCCTATGTGGTTGGCTCGGGAATTTATACCGTCCTGGGTATCCAGCCCCCGGTGGTTGCCAGCAGAAATGTGGTGGATTTGCTCACCAACGGACTTGAGAAGGTGGTGGGCGCCACATTCGCCATTGAAGCCGATCCGTTCAAAGCCGCCGGTTTGATGGTTGATCACATTAATGCCAAACGCAAGGCATTGGGACTGCCGGTTTAATTATTGTTAGGGATAAAAACCATTTTCTTTTTGCATAGCTGTGAATGGGTGAATTGCCGCTGACGCATTATTGGGTTATATGCCGGCGAATAACAACTAAATAATTTTGACAGGAAAACAGAGGTCTGAATGGAATCGAATGTTCCCACAAGAAAAGATGTGCTTGAGACAGCCAAATATATCAGGCAACTGAAAAAGAGCGACACGCCCGACAAGGGCTTCCGTGTGCTCATTACCGGAAAGGGGGGCGCCGGAAAAACCACTACTACGGCGCTTCTGTCGCATATCTTTGCCATGCAGAATTATCGGGTGCTGGCGGTGGATGAAGATCCTCAGATGAACCTTCCCTATGCCTTGGGACTGCCGCCGGAAAAAGCCTCCCAAATTGTGCCACTCACCCAAAATCTGGATTATATCGAGGAAAAAACAGGCGCGCAGCCGGGCAGCGGATGGGGATTAATGCTGCGGCTGAATCCGGAAGTGGAAGATGTGGTGAACCGTTTCGGAATAGAGGTGTCAGAGCGCATTCAACTGTTGGTGATGGGAACCGTGGTGCAGGCCGCCACAGGCTGTCTGTGCCCGGAGAATTCACTGCTGGATGCGGTCGTCCATCACATCAACCTCCGCGAAAAGGAGATTATTCTGATGGATACTCAGGCGGGTGTGGAACATTTCGGGCGGGCCATCGCCAAAGGATTTCAGCAGGTGATAATCCTTACCGATGCGACTTTCAATGCGGTGCAGGTCGCGCTGCATTCGGCACGCCTGGCAGCCGGTCTCGGCATTCCGAGCCGCCATTTAGTGATAAACCGGGTGCAGTCGGATAAAGACGTCCATAAAGTCATGGACTATATTCAGACCTCGGGAGAAGGACTTTTTACGAATATCTTCAAATTGCCTTTCACACCGAAATTGTATGAAATCGAACCGCAGGTTGCCCCGATTCTGAGAAACGGCTTTGCTCCCCAACTGCTCAAGAGTCTTTTAGGGATTTCCGAAACCATTGCAAAATATGGAGTCCAATAAAATGAAAATCGTAATTATCGGCGCCGGACCAGCCGGGGTCAGCGCGGCGGAAACCCTGCGGGCGGCTGATCCGGCAGTGAAGATTACCATGGTTTCCCGTGAACCGTATCCGCCCTACAGCCCGCCCGTTTTGGCTACCTATTTTCTACAGGATGATGAAACCATCTATTGGAAGGGAAAAGATTTTGCGGCTCAGCACAAGATAGAATATCTGGCTCCTAAGAACGTAGTTCGGATTGACCCCCTTAAGAAGATTATTCAGTTCGATGACAAATCCGAAACAAGTTATGACCGTCTGATTCTGGCTACCGGCAGCACCCTGTATGCACCAATAAAACTGTCGCTGGCCAAACCATCTGCTTCCCCGGACACCGGCTTTTATAATTTCAAAAGCATGACTGCCGCATTGAAAATAAAGGAGAAGATCCGACGCGGTGAGGCTAGGAGTGCAGTAATTGTTGGTGCCGGGTTTATCGGGACAGAATTAGCGATTGTGCTGCGGGAACTGGGCCTGGAGGTCACACAGGTAGAAAAGGAATCCAGAGTAATGCCGCGATTGCTGGATGAAGACAGCGCTGAAATTGTGCAGCAGATTCTAGAAGAAAGGGGCATTAAAATCCTGCTGAATGCCAAGGGCACTGAATTTTTTGGAAAAACGATGGCTGAGGGTCTGACTCTGGACAATGGTGAAAAGCTTTTCGGGGACCTCATGATTGCTGCCACCGGTGTAAAGCCAAATGTGGATTTTCTTAAAAAATCCGGGTTTGAAGTAAATTGGGGGCTGCTGGTTGATGACAATCTGCAGACAAATTTTCCGGATATCTATGCCGCCGGCGATTGCGCCGAGGTAAAAGACTTGCTGACCGGCAAGCGGTTTGTGCATGCAATATACATAAACGCTCGCGAGCAGGGACAGATTGCCGCCCGGAATGCCCTGGGAGAAAAAGTGATTTACGAAGGTGCTCATAACATGAACAGCCTGAAGCACCTCGGAATTTCCCTGATTGCACTGGGGACAAGGGACAAACAGGAGGAGCTTGTATATTCAAATGGAAAAGATGTTCTCAAAAAATTGTACCTGAACAATGGCTGTCTGACCGGGGCGCGCCTGGTAGGAGATATTAAAAATGCCGGCATTTACTTCACCCTGATGAATCGCAAAGTAAATGTTACTTCTTTCAAAAACCTTTTGCTGCGGAAAGAATTTAATATGGGCTATCTGATACAAAACGGCCTGTATCCGGCCGGCATTATGCAAAATGTAGTGTGATTAAAGCTGATAAGATCTGCTGAATATATGAAACTTATTTGTGGATGGGGGCAGAGAATTCCTGTCAATGGGAATTGATAATCCTACCCATGTTTAAAGATTTGACAGGGGGTCATGCTTTTACCCGTTTTCAGGATACTCCCCTTTATGCGTCGTAAATTTATGTACTCAAATTCATAAATTTGGATGAAGGCGGCAGCCTTCTTGCGGAGGCGAAGACTTATTCATTGAAAGCAGGTGCAGGCATTGCCACCCGCCAGGAAAGTTGCGCATCGAGAGGCAGGCATGGGCATTATTGAGTTGAAAGTTGTCTTTTCTATTGCGGTTTTTATCATGGGTGCATTTGGCGTGCTTTTCCCATTAGCGCTAAGAAGCGGCGCATATGGTTCTCGTTTTATGGTCTGGGGAGATACGTTTGCGGGCGGTGTGCTTGGCGGGGCCGGGCTGGTGCACCTACTGAGCGGCGGAGCCAGCGGATTTGAGGAGCTGGCCCCTGAATTAAACTATCCCTTGGCCTTTGTGCTGGCCGGCATCGGTTTTCTACTGATATTGCTGATTGAAGCGGTAATTGTGGCGAACCCTGATCCGGGAGAGTCACCGCTGCACTGCGGTTCCAGGGGTGCCAGCCATGAGATCGGGCCGCGGGCCCAGACAGACGCACGGCATCCTTACTGGTTTATCCTGTTGCTGGTATTATCAGTGCATTCTATCATACTGGGTTTGGCGCTGGGCGCCCAGCGATCCGCAACAAGTGCGTCGGCCATATTCATCGCCATCATGGCCCACAAAGGGATGGCAGGTTTCGCGCTAGGGGTCAGTTATCGCCGGGCCGGTGCTTCCCTGCGGCGGACGGCGCCGGTGGCTGCCTTCTTTTCAAGCATGACACCACTAGGTATCCTGGCCGGTACGACCGTGGATGCCCTGATTTCCTCCGGAGGGCGGCTATTATTCGAGGCAATCTTTAACTCCATCGGTGCAGGGACATTCCTATACATCGCAACTCTTGATATAATCCGGACAGAGTTCGAGCTTCCCGGTGACAACTGGCAGAAATGGCTGCTGGCCGTTGCAGGCTTCGGTGTCATGGCGCTGCTTGCTGTGTGGATCTGATCCTCGAAGATTGGTCTCTTTCCGTAACAGGATGTGAAAACAGTATCTGCTTGACGATGATGAATCCCAAAATAAATGTCGCGTCTTTTTCAAAGAACCAATGCTGCACAGGGAATTAAATTTGGGATATCGGATACAGAATGATTTGTATGCTGCCGACACGATGCAAAATGTGATTTAAAAAGCAGTTCCAGATGGCCGCTGATTATGAAAAAGGCCCCTTTTTGAAGAGGGGCCTTTTCATTGGATGATATGGCATCTTTAAAATGATGCGTGCAATCAAAAGAATTATTGGACCACATTACCGCCGTCATTGTCCGAGTATGTGTTCCCGGTCAGATCCGGATTGGCGCCTGAAAATAGTCTGATGGCGCAGGCGGCGCTGTGCTGCAGCAGGTTATTGGTAATGGTAGGCGAAATCTGATTCACCGATATCATGCTGTTGCCATATCCGCCGTATTCAATAGTGCAATTGTTGATAACGACATTCTGCTGGCTGGCCCCGGAACGGATCTCGATCAATGACCAGAATCCTTTCTGCGGTTGGGCGCCGGTAATCGTAATCATTTCACTGCTGCCGTCAGCCATAAAACCGCCGTTGGTGTCCACAATGATCCGGGCGGCATTATCCATCTCAATCACTGTACCCGGCTCGATGATCAGCGTTCCGTTCTCGATGGAATTTGCACCGCCGGTTACTCGGTAGGGAACATCCTGCTTTGCCCAGGTGACGTTCTGCTGAATATCACCCTCTTCTATATCGATATAATCATAATTATTGCCTGTGTAGGTTCCGGCGCCGATATGAGAGGCAGTTCCAAAGTCAGTGGTAACTGGGGTTTCATCGCAGGCGGTCACGGTGTTCCCTTCAAATACCGGCGTGGATCCGTTTGTAAAATAGACGCCCATTGAGCCACTGTTCTGTATGACAGAATTTTCGATGGTGAGACCGCTGCCGTTGGCCCAGATCATACTGTTGCCGCTTCCGCCGTCTTCAACCAGGCAGTTGATCAATTTGCAGTTCTGGTCGGATGAACCGCTGCGGAATTCAAATTTGTCCCAGTAGCCTTTTTGCGTTTGTGCGCCGGTAATGGTAATCAGCTCATCGGTGCCGTCCGCCAGGAAACCACCGTTGTCATCGATGATGATACGGGCATCGGCATCCATCTGGATGATGGTCCCGGCCTCGACGGTCAGGGTCGCCTGTTCAATCACATTTGCGCCGCCGGTCACCCGGTAGGGAACGTCCTGTTTGACCCAGGTTGCGTTCTGGGAAATCGTTCCTTCGTTCAGAGAAATATAATCCTTGTTGTTGCCGGTATAGGAGCCGGCACCCAGGTAAGAAGCGCTTTCGAAGTCAGCTTCCACCGCTGTTTCATTGCAGCCGGTAATCACATTATCTTCAAAAACCGGAGTGCTTTCATAATCCCATTGAATGCCGCTGGTGCCGCTGTAACGGATGATTGAATTTTTGATAGTGAGGCCGCTTCCGGTGGCGGTAATGATGGCAGCATTGCTTCCGCCATATTCAATGGTACAATTAATCAGTTTGCAGTTCTGATCGGACGAGCCGCTGCGGAATTCCAACTTGTCCCAGTAACCTTTCTGCTTCTCCACACCAGTAAGGGTGATGGGGGCGGTGGTTCCGTCAGCGATCAGGCCGCCATTGTCATCAATAATAATCCGGGCATCTGCAGCAAATTTAACCACTGTGCCAGGGGCGATGGTCAGGGTGGCATTGGAGATTGAGATCAGCCCATCCACGACATGGATTTGGTCGCTGCTCCAGGTGACATCCTGAGTGATGTCTTCCGAGTGGGTGATTTCCGATGCCGGGGGAGTTTCGTCATCGGGTTTGGTGGAATTTTTGTCGCAGCCGAAAATAAAGATGGCAAACAATAAGAGAGTGAACAGAAAAACTTGTTTTCCTGTCAGTAAACTGTTGCGACTTCGCGTCATGTCAAGTCCTCCTTGATTAAAACTAAGAAACAGTTAAATAAGTAGATGATAATATAAAATTACTTTCCAATAAACAATTAAGAATAAGTTAATTCAGTGATACAGATCAAGAATAAAATTTTTTTGTAAGCTTAAAAATGTAGAATCGATAGGCGAATTTTATTAATCATTATCGTATGATTCCCCCAATTACATATTATTGCGGAAGTTAGGCCTATACGGATAGAAATATCTCCGCCGGCTGAAATAAATTTTCATTTGGCGCGGAATCACAAAAAATAATTTTCTGTCCGGGGATGTCTGTTTTTATCTTGTGTGAAAAAAACTGGGAATGACGCGGCGTAATTGGGCAGCGGAAATAGCAAATTCTTCATTGAATAGCCAAAAATTTTATTTGTCAGAAACCGGCCGAAAATCAGGAAGTTTAAGCTGAAAAATAACAACTTGCAGGGGAGGAATAATCGTTGGAAAAACAATTCATGGAAGATTTCCTGGAGCGCTGGAAAGAGTATTTCCCGAATGCTGAGCTGCCGGTGGGATACTATTATACTGATCAGGTCCGGGAAAATGATTTAGAGAATTCGAAAGATGAACATCGTTGTCTGATTTGTAACATGAATCGGGTACGGCAAGGATATTCTTTCGTATACAGCGCCAAAAATCCCGGCTGTCTGGGTGGAAAGCGCTACACCGGATATTCACCGCGGCTGCGGAACAATTTTGAATATTTTTTATCCTGCGGGATTCCGGGCAAGATGGAGGGGGAGCGTTTTAAAAAGAGCCCCGAACTGGTGAAGGAATATCTGAAGATTCATCCGCCGTTTACCGCCCCGGCGAAATATCTGGTATTCAAGCGGCTGGATATTATGGAAGAGGATGAGGAACCGCTGGCAGTCATTTTCTTTGCCACGGCAGATGTGCTTTCCGGATTGTTCACCCTTGCCAATTATGCTGTGGCTGAGGCCCACGGCGTGATCGCTCCCATGGGCTCCGGATGTGCGTCCATTATCAATTACGCCTATGATGAATCCAAAAAGGAAAATCCAAAGTGCATTCTGGGGATGTTTGATGTGTCTGCCCGTCCCTGCGTTCCTGCGAACACCCTGACTTTTACCATTCCCATGAAAAAATTCCGGGAAATGATTGCGGACATGGATGAAAGCTTTTTGATCACCAGTTCTTGGAACGAGGTGAAAGAGAGGATGTAGTTTCAGATGCCAGGTGTGTATAAATTCCCAGAGACGAGCGCTGCAGTCTTCGGGCATCTGTTCCGGATTCAGGTTAATCCTGTGAATCATGTCAAAGGAAGACTTTCCGCTACTCGTACCTTAGCGCATCTATCGGATTAAGCCTGGCTGCCTTACGTGCCGGGTAATATCCGAAAAATACCCCCACAGCGCCGGAAAAGGTGAAGGCCAGAAGCACAACACCGGGAGCGATAATGGTCTCCAGGGGCGTCAGAAGGCTGATAAGAAAAGAGATGATAATGGAAATGATAATACCGATCAGTCCGCCGATGAGGCTGAGGACAATCCCCTCCGCCAGGAACTGAGTCAGAATATCGCTGCTGCGGGCACCCACTGACAAGCGGACGCCGATTTCCCGCGTCCGTTCGGTCACCGAAACCAGCATGATGTTCATGATGCCAATGCCGCCCACAATCAGGGATACCGCTGCGATGGAGCCCAGCAGGATGGTCAGGATTTCAGTGGTTGAGGTAACCGTTTTGATAATATCCTCCTGGTTACGGATGGTAAAATTGTCTGGCTGCCCGGGATGCAGGTGTTCCACTTCCCGCATCACTGTCTGTATCTGCTGCTGCGCGGTATACATCTGCGCCTGCGAAATGGCGCTGGCCATAATGAAATTGATATATTCACCGCCTTTTAAATGATATAGCACGGTTGTGGATGGCGCCAGAACCACATCGTCCTGGTCCTGACCGATGGCGCTTTGTCCCTTGGGCGTGAGCACACCGATGACCAGAAAAGGCGTATTGTTGATCCTGATTCGTTGGCCGATCGGGTTCATTCCCGGGAATAATTCATTGACGACCGTTTGTCCGAGCACTGCGACCTTCTTTCTGGCTAGAACATCCTGGTGGGTAAAAAATGAACCATATTGAAGGCCCCAGGCACGGATTGTCAGGTACTGGGTGGAGACGCCTTCAACGGAAGTATTCCAGTTTCTGCCATTGCCGATTACCTGGGCGGTTACCCTCACAATGGGCGATACTGCCTTGAGCAGGGTTGTCATTTTTCGCAATTTATTGGCATCCTCCAGGGTGAACTCGTTGGAGGTTCCCGCGCCGCGACTGACCCCGCCGTAGGTGCTGGAACTGGGAAAGATGATGAGCAGATCTGAGCCGAGCGAGGCAATCTGGCTTTCTATGCGCGCCTGCGCCCCGTCGCCGATCGCCACCATCACGATAACCGCCGATACGCCAATGATGATTCCCAGGGAGGTCAGCAGACTGCGCATGCGGTTTTTGAGAAGACTTCGTAAAGCAGTCTTGAGCATGTTGGTTAACTGAAACATTTCTTCCGTCCTTATATTATTTATAGGAATCGATTTCCGGTAAACCGGTTGTGACCTGCCTCCAGGGGGACTTCAGAACCTATGAATATAATCGGCTGCCCCTCCATACCGGATTGCTCATCACAATTCGTCTTCTTCCTCTTCGCTGAAATTCGCGAGGTCTGCTTTAGCATCCCGGACCTCTTCAACCCTGATATCCCGGCGGAGATGCCCATCCCGCATTTCGACAATTCTTTTAGCGTAGCGGGCAATGTCTCTCTCATGGGTTACCAGAATGATGGTGATTCCCTGTCGGTTCAATTCCTGGAAGACCGATAAAATGTCAATAGAAGTGTGGGTGTCCAGGTTGCCGGTGGGTTCATCAGCCAGCACAATAGCCGGTTGATTGATCAACGCACGGGCGATAGCCACCCGCTGCTGCTGACCGCCGGACAACTGGTGCGGTTCATGATCCATGCGTTCGGCGAGACCCACCTGGGCCAGCGCATCAATCGCTGCCTGCCGGGGATTCGTGATCCGTCTGCCGCGGTCATATAGCAGGGGCAGCTCCACATTCTCAAGCGCGTTGGTCCTCGGCAACAGGTTAAAACCTTGAAATACAAAACCAATCTTCTCGCTTCGGATATCGGCGTATTCATTTTGGGGCAATGAACTGACCAGTTTGCCATCCAGATAATATTCTCCGCTTGTCGGCTGATCCAGGCAGCCCAGCAGGTTCATAAAGGTGGATTTGCCGGAACCGGACGCGCCCATGATAGCCACAAATTCGCCCTCTTCCACCACCAGATCAATCCCTTTCAGGGCGTGCACTGCAATATCACCCATCTGATAAGTTTTGGTAAGCTGCCTGGTTTCGATAATCTTTTTCATATCATTTCAATTCCATTAAAAATACATATTCCGGAAAATTAGATTGGCCTTTCAGATGACGTCGAAATCATATTCGCCCTTGATACCTTAAAACATCCTGAACCTCCGCGCCCTGTTCTGATTGCCTGGCTGAATGGGCTGGCCGGTGAGATTTATTCCGGTGATTACCTGCATGCCGGGGTTGAGCGTGCGGCCTGACAGAACGGCCGTATTGATCCCGTCCGATATTCCGGTCTTGAAAAAGGCGACGGAAAGCCGGTTGCGCTCGTTCAGATACCAGACACTGCCAATACCGGGCGGAAGCAGTTCCATACCGGGCATCATACTCTGGTAATTTCCTGAAGCCTTCAGATTCTGCAGTAACTCTTTCAAATAGGTGCGGGAAGTGTCGGGCATGGATTCCATTTCAAGCGACAGGCTTTTCTGATATTCTTTCAGTAATTCCGGACCGGGCTGGTAACTCAATGCGGCGTTGGGGACCCGCAGGACATTATCCCGCCTGGCAATGATGAAATCTAAAGTGGCTGTCATTCCCGGGAGGAGCACTTTGTTTTTATTGCTGGCGCTGACCACCACCGTGTAATTGACCACATTCTGCACCACGGTCGGTTGCAGACGGATTTCTTCCACCTTTCCCTCAAAATTGCTGTCGGGAAATGCGGCCACCGTAAAATCAGCCGTCTGTCCCACCTTGATCTGCCCGATGTCGCTCTCGTCAACCTGCGCCAGAATTTCCATTTTGGTCAGGTCTTCGGCGATGATAAACAGGGTAGGGGTGGCAAAACTGGCGGCCACCGTCTGGCCCACATCGACATTGCGCTGGATCACGGTGCCGTGGATCGGGGATCGGATGTAGGCGTAGTCGAGGTTCTGCTGAGCCCGGGTCAAAGCCGCCTGGGCGGAGTTCAGCGCTGCCAGCTGGACATTCAGGCTGGTTTGAATGGGAAGAAAATCGGATTCGGAAATCAGGTTGCTTTTATACAGCGGCAGATTACGGTCATAATTAGACTGGGCCTGCTGCAATTGAGCCTCAGCCTGCGCAACACCGGCCTTGGCATCCAGCACCGCCGCTTTTAGCGGGATGGTGTCCAGCACTGCCAGCACTTCGCCGGGTCTGACAATATCGTTAAAATCCGCGTAAATTTTGACGATGGTGCCCGATACCTGCGTCCCAACTTCAACATTGGTGACCGCGCTGGTGGAGCCGGTGCTGGAAACAGTATTGATGATATCTCCCCGGGTCACCTGCCCGAACAGAAACTGGTTTTTCTCTCCGTGATGCGTGCTTCGCACTGCTACTACCACGATAATCAGAATGATAATAGCCCCGATGATGCCGAAAATAATTTTCTTACCCATTTTTTTCTCTTTTTCGTATTCATTGCCTGTTAAAATTGTTTTATTGCTGAGCGGGATAATCCAGAAAGGAAATTGCCTCTTCAATGTCGCCCCGCTGAAAGCGGACCTCAAAAAATTTAATCAACTTATTATATTGCGCGTTTACCAGGTCATACTGGGAACTCAGCGCCTGCGCCTGCGACAGCATCAACTGGACAAATGTTGTGACGCCGGCCTTATACTGGGCCTGCACAACCTTCAAGGCCTCCTGCGCATACTGGTATTGCGAACGGGCCACCTCAAGCTGTTCCACGGCAGAACGGTAATCCAGCATTGCCTGTGTGAAGGCTACTTTAGCGTTCAATTTTAGATTCTGCAGAATCAACTGTTGATCGGATAACTGGATTTTAGCGCGCTCCACGTTGTGCAAGGTGGTCAACTGGTCGAATATGGGAAGTGAGAGCGATAGTCCGATGGAACCAACCCTGTTATATCTGAACTGATCGGAGAAACTGGCAAATTTCTCAGTACTGTTGTAATTAGTGCTGCCATTCGCGAACAGCGAGACGGTGGGCCAGAAGCCGGCCTGCGCCACCCGGATCTGATAGTGCGCCGCATCCGTCTGCAGTTCCTGCGACCGTATGTCCTGCCGTGTGTGCAAAACCGAATCCATCTGCACTTGCACATCCCGGGTATCCAGAAGCGAACTGATCCGCTCAATCTGCAGCGGTTCGAATTGGTAATCGGATGACGGTGCTTCACCTAGGCTCTGCAGAAGGGTATAGCGGCTTGACTGGTAGGTCTGCGTGGCGGTCAGCACCTGCAGTTGGGATTGCTTGACGGTGGCTTCCTGCTGAAGCACATCGGCAACCGTCCGGTTTCCCCTCTTCCGGAATTCCTGTATCTGCACAAGCTGCTGCTGCTGGGCCTTCAGGTTTTCCTTCGCGATGTTGATTAAATCAAGGTTCTGAACCACCTGCAGATATTGGGAGATGACCTGATACATGAGCGATTGCGCGTCGAATGAATAGGTGGCCTGCTGCGCCGCAAAGCTGCGATTGGCCTGCTGCAGGCTGCCGATATTTCCGAATCCGCTGAACAGATTCAGGTTGGCGGAGACTGTTGCCGAAACCGCCTCTCCTCCCGGATTATAATATTGGCCTGGGATCAGGCTCCGCTGTTTTGTTATGTATTCTTTTGAGCCGGTAGCCGACAGAGAAATGTAGGGCAAAAAAGTGGAACGGGCCTCCCGGACATTGATCTGGCTGGTTGTAACCGCGTTACCGGTTTGCTTGAGGGTCAGGTTCTGCCGCAGGGCCATCCGGATGGTTTCGCGGATGTTGAGGGTCCCGGGAGGCTGGGCGGGCAGTATCTGTGGCACAAGGATAAAGACCAGTAAAAAAGCGGTGCAAATGACATTTGTCATAAATTCCTTTTTCCGGGCAGAAAAAAATACTGAAGGGCACATCGAAATCAAATCCTCCATTCTATTCAGGGGAAATCATCCATCAAATCCTAAATTTGTTAAAAAGAAAAATTGCACTTATCCCATGTTGCAGAATAGTTTCATATTTGATTATGAAGAAAGAATGAAATTTTTGCCTAAAACATTTGTTTTTGAGAAAAATGTGCAGGATTTAAGGATTGACTCTGCTGTCTTTAATGGAATGAAAAAATGGATAGGGAGAGTGATGGAGATTTTCGAGGCATTCCAAGTAAACTGCCGTCTTTGAGGGGTGTCTTTTATCTCGCTATGCTGCTAAGCAAAAATCAAATCAGACTATTCGATTATTGAAATAATCCCCCTTGACATAATTAACAGGATCAACAGAATGAAATAATCCTGCAAATCCTGTCAATCATGTCGAAGAGAACCTCTTGCTACTCATACCGCAGCGCATCAATGGGATTCAGCGCCGCCGCCTTGCGGGCCGGGTAGAATCCGAAAAATACCCCCACCGCTCCTGAAAACAGGAAGGAGATGATGATGATCTGCGGATTGATGATGGCCGTCAGGCTGGTGAACTGGTTCAGGCCGAAAGTGATGAGGAAAGAAAGCCCGATCCCGATCAGACCGCCCGACAGGCTCAGCACGATGGCTTCGGTGAGAAACTGGGACAGCACGTCGCTGCTGCGGGCGCCCACGGAGAGGCGAATGCCGATTTCCCGGGTCCGCTCCGTCACCGAAACCAGCATGATGTTCATGATTCCGATACCGCCGACAATAAGTGACACGGCTGCAATGGAGCCCAGCAGCAGGGTCATCACCCGCGAGGTTTCCGAAGCCATGTCGGTGATTTCCGCCTGGTCGCGGATGTTGAAATCGTCATCCTCTCCCGGCTCCAGCCGGTGGGCCTCCCGCAGGATGGCGCGGATCTGGTCCTCTGCCGCCGGCATTTGCGCGGTAGACACTGCGCTGGCATTGATCATGTCCACCCAGCGATGCCCCTTCAGGCGGTATAAAACGGTGGTGGAAGGCGCCAGGATCACGTCATCCTGATCATTCCCCATGCCGCTCTGTCCTTTGCCCTTCAGGACGCCGACAATGGTAAATGGCACGTTCCGGATGCGGATTTGCTGCCCGGTGGGATCTTCATCCGGAAATAGCTGGTCTGCTACGGTTTTGCCGAGGATGGCCACTTTTTTGTTGGCCCGTTCGTCCCGTTCGGTGAAAAACTCACCGTATTCAATTTCCCAATTACGAATCTGAAAATAGTCCGGTGAGACGCCGTATACGGTGGTGAACCAATTCCCGGTTCCGCCAATTACCTGCCCGCCGCTTCGCACCACGGGTGAAATGGCGCTGATCAGGGTGGTTTCCTTACGCAGCTTTTCCACATCGTCGAAGGTAAAACGGTTAAAACTGCCCGCGCCCCGGTTCACGCCGCCGGACTGGCTGAAGCCGGGGAATACGATAATCAAATTAGTCCCCAGGGAATTGATTCCCTCTTCGATTACAGTCTGGGAGCCCTCCCCGATGGCCACCATTACGATTACCGCGCTGACGCCGATAATGATGCCCAGTGACGTCAACAGGCTGCGGCTTCTGTTTTTCATCAGACTCTTAAACGCCGCTTTAAACAGATTTTTTATTTGTAGCATTGTGTTCTCCCCTGCAAAAGGCTGAGGTGGAGCACCTCATTGTATATTGCATCATTTTTTTGAAAGATCAGACAGGATCACAGGATGAACCGGATAAAATATATCCTGTAAATCATATGCCCCTTACTTGGTTCTCGTCTGATAATTCTCTGACCTTTCTTTTAACTTCTACTTTCGTTTCACCAAAATTTATTAAAAGACCGATATCCTTGCCCGTCGCTGTCAAGTAGTTCACTAATTGAACCTCATGCGCCTTAACGACCCGGCGAACAGATTTTAATTCCAAAATAATCGCATTCTCAACGATTATATCGGCGACAAATTCACCCACAACTTCACCATCATAATATACTGTGAGCGGATTTTGTCCGATGGCCTGTAATCCGGCCTTCTTTAACTCAATTAATAAACATTTTTCATATACGGACTCCAGAAAGCCAAATCCCATCTTATTATAGACTCGATATGCGCAGCCAATTATTTTTCCACTCAACTCCTCAAATTTCATGATATTAACCTCATTTAGATTATGATAATTTTTTGATTTACAGGAATTAGCTACGCATTATTATATCATGTTTATCCGGTTAATCCCGTCAAAAATAACTTGGATTGAGTCTTGGCCTATGCACTCTGCCCATTGCTCCAGGCTCCATGCCCTTCTATTCATCCTCATCCTCGGAAATATAATTTTCCAGGTCTTCGGCGGCATTCCGGCGATTTTCCACCATAAAATCCTTTCGGATATGGCCGTCCCGCATTTCTACCACCCGTTTGGCATACTGGGCAATGTCCCGCTCATGAGTGACCAAAACAATGGTGATCCCCTGGTTATTCAGTTCCTGGAATACCGACATGACGTCGATAGAGGTGTGGGTATCCAGATTGCCGGTGGGCTCATCCGCCAGGATGATGGCCGGCTGATTCACCAGCGCCCGGGCAATTGCTACCCGCTGCTGCTGTCCCCCGGAAAGCTGATTGGGCTCATGGTCCATCCGGTCACCCAATCCAACCCGTTCCAAAGCATCCATGGCGGCCTGCTGCGGATTCCGGATTCGCCCGGTGCGATCATAAAACAGCGGAAGTTCCACATTCTCCAGCGCGGAAGTCCGGGCCAGGAGGTTAAATCCCTGGAAGACAAAACCAATCTTCTGGTTCCGGATATCAGCATACTCGTTTTTGCTCATTTTGCTGACGGA
>JARRQT010000004.1:0-63270 GCA_037381445.1 Calditrichia bacterium | reverse complement strand
GATCGCTTTGCAAAAGGCCGGCAGGTCGCCCGGATTGCGCGAGGTAATCAGGTTTCCGTCCTTCACCGCCTCCTGATCGACCCACTCCGCCCCGGCGTGAATCAGGTCATCCTTTATGGGAAAAAAGCTGGTGACCTTTTTGCCCTTCAACATATCGGCGGATGCCAGCATCCATCCGGCGTGGCAGATGGCGGCGATGACCTTACCGCTTTTGTTCATTTCCCGCACGAAATCCACCATCTCATGGTGACGGCGCATATGGTCCGGCGAATAGCCGCCCGGAATGATCAGTGCGTCATATGCGCCGGTTTTTGCATCGTGGATGGCCAAATCGGCACTGGCCTTCAATCCGTTCTTTCCTGTATATTCTTCGGCCTTGGGCCCGATAACTACGACCTTGGCGCCTGCTTCCTTCATGCGGATTTTGGGATACCAGAACTCCAGGTCTTCGTAATAATCGGCTATAAAAATTGCGATTTTCTTTCCCTGCAGGCTCATGGTTTTACCCCCCGTTTTTTCAATTGCACATATCGATGTAAATCAGATTCGCTGCATCCTTTGAGGACTGAATAATAAAAAATTAAGATGAAAATTTCATGAAGAAGAAGGGGCAACATAATGGAGACAAAGTAACCAGAGCAGGTTCCTTCAATGGGAACAGGAACCCGCTCCGTTTGCAGATAAGCAGTATCAGGGGAGCAATTTTGCATGAAGTTTGATCTCCAGACCTTTCAGGGCCTGGGAAACCGGACAATTCTTTTTTGCTTCCTCAGCATGTTTTAGAAAGGTCCTTTCATCAATACCCTCCGCCTCCCCTTCGGTGTCCAGGGTAATCTCACTGATCCTGAATCCGTCGCCGCTCTTAACCAGATTGACTTTTGCTGTGGTGAATATCCGTTTGGGCGGAAAACCTGCCCCATCCAGAATATTGGACAGTGCCATTGAGAAACAGCCGGCATGGGCGGCACCAATGAGTTCCTCAGGATTGGTGCCCTTTCCATTTTCGAAACGGGAAGCGAAGGAGTATTCCCCTTCCAGAGCCCCGCTGCCGGTTTTCATTTTTCCTTTACCATTAGGCAGATTCCCCGTCCATACTGCAGATGCTTGACGTACTGGCATAAAACCTCCTCCTTCTGATTAATTTTAAATAGTTGAACCACTACTTAAAGGATATGGCCTGATTCTATTCAGCAGAACACACTCCGCAACTCCTTGTACTGCATTGTGATCGTTGCCACTCAATAATTTTCTATTTAGCCCGGTTAAGGAAGTTCCTCGCTACGGTGGATAAGCCACAACTCCGGAATAATCTGTGCAATCAGCACCCCGTCATCCAAAATGCGCACAACCGAGCTCTCCGATACCACCACCGCCACCGCTCCGGTATCCCGGGTAATGCCTGCCGCCGCCAGATGCCGGCTACCCAGTCCCAACGGCAATTTGATTCCCTTGCTGTTCACATCGATATAACGGGCAGCGGAGACCACTACACCATCGTTCGACACGATAAAGGCCCCGTCCAGTTGCGCCAGCTCCTTTACGGTTTCGCGAACACTGGGGTCTTCGATGTGTTTAACATTGTCCGGATGGCCGGCCAGAGGATCCAGAATAAGCGCCCGGGAGGTAGCCAGAACAACCTTTTCATCCCCGACAACGAACATGGTCCCGATTTTTCTGCCTTCCCGGCCTTCCCGGGAAATTTCGATGGCAAGTTCGATGACGCTCCTCAGGACCGCCGGATTCACATGGCGCTCTTCATTGCATATCTTATCCAGGTTTATGGAAAAAAGAGGCGGCGTATAGGGAATTTCGGTTTTATCTTTTTTTGTCATTCAGGTTTTTCAACCTCCTTTATTAGTTCAGATGATTTCCGATGACGCCAGCAGCGGTTTCCATTCCGCCTTTTTATAACCCAACTGCCGCGCGAAATTCTGCATTAATTGTTCCTCCAGATCTTTCGTGCTCTTTTTGTCGCTGTCCTGCATCAGAATAAATCCGCCGGCAATCATATCGTGACCGCCAACCGTATTAGGGTCAGGCACCAGGTGTTTCACCAGTTTCCCGGCACGGGCCTTCCGGTTTGCGGAACGGACCGAAATAATCAACTGATTTTTAAATCTTCCGGTACACAAGGCCCAGCCCATTCGCTCGTATCGCAGCAGAAAATCCGCTATTTCCGACACGATTTCTGCAGAAGGGACTTCGCCGAGATGCGCACAGATCAGGTTACGGAATGTATTGGTATGATTCAGGGCCCTGGCCAGAACCACAAAATATGTACGCTGCAGTTTGGGATGGGTAATCTGGGCTAATTTTCTCATACTGGATTTTACATAAACTGACAAATAGGCCTGTATATCGCGACTGCTGGCCTCCCGCCCCAGGTTTTGGGTTTCGGAGTTGATAGCATATGACAGGGCCGTGGCCAGATCGCCGGGAATATCCAGTTTGCTCTCCTTCAGCCATTCAACTAAAATGGTAGCTGAAACGCCAATCTCAGGCTTGATCACTCCAAATTCCACGTTAAGATCGCTGCGCGAGGGATGATGGTCAATCACTATGTGACATTTCACATCGCCCGGAAGCGAATTATTCCCGGCGCCGGGCTGAGTGTCCACCAGCGCAATCCGGTCATATTTCGTGAAACGCACCCGGTTAATCTGCTTCATATGGATTTTCAATTTTTTTACCATGGCCCGGTTTTCGGCCCGGCCGATATTTCCCCCATAGGCAATGCTCACCTTCAATTGGCTGCGCTGCTCGGCAAGAAATCCCAGAGCGGCCGCCGTGGCAATTGCATCGGGATCAGGATTGTTATGAACCACAATTAGAAGATGCTTCCGCCCCGCAAGCGCCTTATCAAGTCCCGCAAGTTCCTTCATCAGATTTGAATTATCCTGTTTTTTATCATTTGGCATATGCTCACCTTATTCCGCACACGATCGGATTTTTAGCCTGAAGATCTTTATTTGCCCTTCCTCTGCGCGATCATGCTAATAGTTGTTCCATTTTTTCCCGTCCCTTTTCAGTAGTTCGTCCGCTTTGGCAGGTCCCCAGGTGCCGGATTTATAGTTCGGCAGTTTCAGCCACGGTTTCGCTTCCCATCTTTCAACAATGGGGTCTACGATCGACCAGGCATTATCAATCCAGTCTGCACGGGGAAATAATGTCTGGTCCCCTTCCATGGCGTCGAAAAGCAGCCACTGATAGGCGCTGGGCGGCTCCTCGATTCCGAAGGCGGTATTGTATCCAAAATTCAGGTTAACGGGGCGCAGCACCAGTTCGGCGCCGGGCTGCTTTGCCAGAAAGTTGTAAATAATGCCTTCATCGGGCTGCAGACGGAAAGTAAGATGATTGCGGTTCATTCCCTCTTTCCGGTTGACGGGAAACATCAGGTGGGGCGTCGGTTTGAATTCAATGTTTACCTCGGTCAGTTTTCGCGGCATTCTTTTGCCGGTGCGGAGATAAAACGGGACATCCGCCCACCGCCAGTTATCCAGCGTAACCTTCAACGCAGCGTAAGTGGGGGTCGTGGATTTTTCCTGAACATTGTTCTCCCCGCGATAGCCCCGAACCTCCTGACCATCGAGAGAACCAGGACCATACTGGCCCAGCACCACATCTTCTTCAATATTTACAGAGCAGATGGACTGGAGCACTTTATTCGTCTCGGTGCGCAATGAAGCCGCATCGAAAGTGACCGGCGGCTCTATCGCCGTCATGCAGAGCAGCTGCAGAACATGGTTCTGGATCATGTCCCGCAATACTCCGGTTTTTTCATAAAAGTTGGCGCGGGTACCGATTCCCAGTTCTTCAGCCACGGTGATCTGCACATTATCAATATAATTGCGGTTCCAGATCGGTTCAAATCCGGGATTGGCGAAGCGAAAAACCAGCATATTCTGGACCGTTTCCTTCCCAAGGAAATGGTCAACCCGGAATATTTGGGTTTCATGGAAGACTTTATGAATTTCACGGTCCAGCGTAACGGCGGATTTTCGGTCCCGGCCGAACGGTTTTTCAATGATCACCCGGCGCCAGCCTTTTTTGCTGGCGGCAAGCGAAGAAGCCCCCAGCCGCTGAATGATATCGCCATAAAATTCAGGGGGGACGGCCAGGTGAAACAGCACGTTATCCGCGATATGTTCAGTTTCACGGATTTGTTCAATGCGTTCACGCAGGTCTGCATATCCGGCGGATGGTTCATCATTGAAATTGCCCACTACAAAATGCAGGTGTCCGGCAAATTCCTGCCACTGTTCTTCCTTGCAATCGCTCTCTTTCTTTACCGCGGCATGCATCTCCTGCCGGAATTTATCATCGCTCCAGTCCCGCCGGGCATATCCGATAATGGCAAATGATTCGGGCATCAGATTCATGCAGCGCAGTGCATACAAAGCGGGAACCAATTCCCTGTGGGTCAAATCGCCGGTTGCTCCAAAAATAACCACGGTGCACGATTCCGGCGGCTTTGCTTTGCTCATTCCCGATTTGACGACTTCAAAATATTTTTTATTCATAGAAAAGCTCCTTTGTCGAAAATAGCTGAAAATTGGGGTAATGGGAAAAGATACAGACAGCACAATCAGGATGGATTTTTTCCAACTACTCCGAAGGCAGAAATTCGTGTATCATGTGCCGTGAACCAGCCGCCGGGCCATCAGATTTCATATCAACTTGTTGCGGATTTCGGATGGCCACCCCGAAATTCTCACGGATATCGTTTTCAGTTAAATCAGACCTAAGCGCGAGCATGCCGTCAATTGCAGCCTTTGGATTCCGAAATACTTTTTAGGCCCTTATGCGGTTTTCCGGTTTTCGGCTTCACGAAAGGACCTCCACAAAATCATCAAACCGAACCCGCACCAAAAACCGGAATTCATAACCGTGTACACCATCCAGTTCATTCAACCGCAGCCGTCTCCGCAGAAAGAATGTTATTTTAATTTCTCCGCAATCTTTTTCAGCCCGCCTTCGATGTCTTTTCCAAGATGTATGCGGATAACGCGGCGCTCCTTATCTTCCAGCGACCGCAGATCTCCGAGCACTTGGGAGCGCTGCAGGGTCGCGAAACCGAATTTCTCCTCCGGTATGGGAATTTCCTCCGGCGCGTCTGCGCTGAATACCAGGTAAACGCCCCAATTCGGACCCCCCTTGTGCAGCTGACCGGTGGAATGCAGATACCGGGGACCATAGCCCAGCGTGGTGGCAACCTTGCGGCGGTCGCGCAGCTGGAGGCGGATATCCTGCAGAATATCATGCCGGGTATCCGTCCGCATAAAATAGGCCAGCAGCGCGATGTAGTCCGGCGAATTGGCCAGATTTACATAGGTTTTCAGAAAATCGCCCAGCGAATTCCGGTGCTCTTTAAACAGCCATTTTGCGGAAGTATCGCAATATACCGCCAGCCCGTCTTCTTCGATAATTGCTTTTCCCTCGTCAAACCGGCCATTCTTTTTCCATTCTTCCAGCAGGTCGCGGGTATTCTTCTTGCTCTCCGAAACGTTGGGCTCGTCAAAGGGATTCACCCCAATAATTTTCCCCGCAGTAGCCGTGGCCATTTCCCAGTGAAAATACTGTGCGCCGAGCGCCAGCCGGTCCCGGATCTCGATACGGACAATGGGATGTCCGGCCTTCTCTACCGCTTTTATCTGCTCTTCGGTCTCCTCATTGTCATCTTCATTGGTGTAAATGTAGACGAAAACCCGGTCCGGGCTGTAATTTTCGGGAACACCGATGTATTCGCTCTCCACAGGCACCAGCCCAACGCCCTCTTTGCCAGTGCTCTCGGCGATCAACTGTTCCACCCAGTATCCGAAAGCATGTACGGATTTGGACAGAATAAAAGTAACTTTGTCACGTCCCAGCCGCCGGTTCATTCCCAGCAGTCCGCCCAAGGCCACGCCCGGATTCACTTCCGATGGAATGAACGGTCCGCAGCTCATTTTAATCTGGCGGGCATTGGAAAGCAGCGTCTTGACGTCCATCCCAATCAGCGCCATTGGCACCAGTCCAAAGTAGGATAGTGCTGAATAACGGCCTCCCAGGTCTTTTGGATTCTCAAAAATCCGGCGGAACTTCTTCTGTTTTGCCTCTTCAACCAGCGGAGTACCCGGATCGGTAATGGCCACAAAATGATTTCCTACTTTGTCGCCGGTCTGTTTTTTCACGTTCTGATAAAAATATCTGTAAAAGCTCAGGGTTTCGGTGGTTGTCCCCGATTTGCTGGCCACAATGAAAAGCGTCCGCATCAAATCAATCTGTGATTCCACATTCCTGATGGCTGCGGGATCGGTATTATCCAGCACAATCAAGCGGGGATAGCCGTCGGTTGAGCCGAATGTCTCGCGGGATACCTCGGGGCAGAGACTGCTTCCGCCCATTCCGAGAAGCACCACATGCTGAAATTTCATTTCTTTGATCTCCTGCGCGAAACTCGTGAGTTCCTCCGTTTTCGCCAGGAAATCATCCACGCTGTTCAGCCAGCCCAGCCGGTTCCGAATGGATTTCACATGCTCCGGCTCCGATTTCCACAGATAGGGATCCTTGTCAAAAAGCCGCCGGGCATACTGTTTTTCATCCAGCGAACTGTACGCCTTTTTCACCTCGCCTTCCGTCTCTCCGAAGGAAAGGGTCTGGCTGCCGGTTTTATGGGTAAGAAATTTATTCCTTTCATCCGCCAGGGTTTCCATGAGTTTATCGTAGGGATCGATGAATTTCTGGACGCCTTCGTTAATCAGTTGGGTAGTCACAAAATCAATGTCCACGCCGGCTTTTTTGAGGTCCCGGACGGTTTGCCTTGCTCCCTCGATATCCGTTTCAACGGAATTCTCATAGATTTTCCCATGGTCAGCGAAAGCAGCAATTGTTTCGTCGGGCAGGGTATTGACCGTATTGGGTCCGATGATGGACTCCACATAACGCACATCCCGGTACAGCGGATCTTTGGTACTGGTACTGGCCCACAGCGGACGCTGCACTTTTGCGCCCCGTTCAACCAGCGCCTGCCACCGTTCGCCGCTGAAAATTTTCTTAAAACTTTGATAGGCCAGTTTGGCGCTGGCGATCGCCGCTTTTCCCAGTAACTGCTCCGGGCGCGGCTCCGAACCGTCCGTTTTCCCGGGAATGATGAGATGTCCCAGGAGCTGATCAGTCAGCACGTCGATACGGCTGAGGAAAAAGCTAGCCACCGACGCAATTTTATCGATGGGTTTATTTTCCGCAACGCGGCGTTCCAGTGCCAGAATGTAGGCCTTGGCCACCGCCTCATAATTTTCGATGGCAAACAGAAGGGTGATGTTGATATTAACTCCCTCGTAGAGCATCTGCTCAATTGCCGGCACGCCCTCTTTGGTCCCGGGTATTTTAATGAAGCAGTTGGGCCGATTCACCGCCGCGAACAGGCGACGGGCTTCTTCCATGGTCCCTTCGGTATCGTGCGCCAGATACGGCGACACCTCCAGACTCACAAATCCGTCAACGCCCCCGGATTCATCATAAACAGGGCGCAAAATATCGCAGGCATCCTGCACATCCTTTACCACCAATGCTTCATAAATTTTATGGACCGACTGCCCTTCCTCTACAAGCCGTTTTATCTGCTCATCGTAATCGCTGCTTTTGGAAATCGCTTTATTGAAAATAGCAGGATTGGATGTAATTCCCCGCAGCCCTTCTTCGGTCACTCTTTTCTTGATTTCGCCGCTTCTGATTTTTCCACGGGTCAGATTATCCAGCCAGTAACTCTGGCCGTAATCTATCAGCTTAAGTAGTGCATTCATTTGTTCCCTCCTTCATATTCTTTATTTAGAACGAGCATGATGCTCTGACCACCGCTGTCCAGCAGCCGGTGCAGAATCCGGCGCGGGCAGTCGATTTTATTTTTGCAGAAGTTTTTTTGCTTTTGCGATAATATTATCAACCGTCAATCCATAATGTTTAAAATTTTCTTTATAGGGGGCGCTGGCGCCGAATTTATCGACGCCGATGACCTCTCCGGTATCACCGACCCATTCACACCAGCCAAAAGATGCGCCGGCTTCCACCGCCAGGCGGGCTTTTACCGGGGAAGGTAGGACTTCCTGCCGGTAACTTTTCGGCTGGTCTTTAAAGAATTCCCAACTGGCCATGCTGACGCAGCGGGCATCGATCCCTTCCGCGGACAATTTTTCCTGCGCTTCCAAAATTAACTGGACTTCCGAACCCGAAGCCATCAGAATAATATCAGGCGAATTCCCCTTCTCGGCTGAAATGACATAAGCGCCCTTCAAAACGCCTCTGGCCGGGGCAACTTTTGCGGAATCGAAAACAGGGAGTTTTTGACGGGTAAGCACCAGCATGGTGGGCCCGTCTCTGCGCTGTAATGCCGCCCGCCACGCCCAGGCGGTTTCATTGGCGTCCGCCGGACGTACGACATACATATGAGGCATGGCGCGGAGAGACGCCAGGTGTTCCACCGGCTGATGGGTCGGCCCGTCTTCTCCCAGGCCAATGGAGTCATGGGTCATTACATAAATCACCGACAGTTCCATGAGGGCCGCCAGCCGGATTGCAGGGCGTGCATAATCGGTAAAGATAAAAAAGGTAGAGGCGAAGGGCCGGATGCCCCCATGAAGCGCAAGGCCCGAGGTAGCAGCGCACATGTTCAGCTCCCGCACTCCCCAAGCAATATTCCGGTTCTGATATTGTCCCTTTTGGAAATAATCCGAGTCTGCGATCAGCGTTTTGGTGGAGGGCGCCAGGTCACCACTGCCGCCCATGACCCAGGGCAGCTTGTTGGCAAAACCGTTGATTACCGTATGAGAAGCGTTCCGCGTCGCCATGGGCCCGTTCGACGGCTTGAATACCGGAATATCACTGTCCCAACCGGAGGGCAGGTCCCCTTTCAACGCCGCTTCAAATTTCCCCGCAAGGTCGGGATATTTCCGTTTATACTCCTCATGTTTTTTATTCCATTCCTGTTCCCATTTGGCGCCCTGTTCCACAGCTTCCCGCATGTGCCTGAGTGCCTTTTCGGGAACCAGGAAATGTTCATCTTCAGGCCAGCCGTAGGCCTTTTTAGTCAGTTTCACTTCATCCTCTCCCAGAGGCGAACCATGGGCCTCCGGGGTGTCCTGCTTATTGGGAGCGCCATAGCCAATGTGGGAGCGGACGATAATCAGGGAAGGCCGCTCTTTTTCATCCTTTGCATTCTGAATCGCCTTTGTCAGCGCATCCAGATCATTGGCCTTCTCCCCGATATCCTGCACATGCCAGTGATATCCCTCGAAGCGTTTTTTCACATCATCGGAATAAGTGATTTCCGTATGACCCTCGATGCTGATGTGATTATCATCATAAATATATATCAATTTTCCCAGCCCCAGATGTCCCGCCAGCGAAGAGGCTTCGTTGGAAGCGCCTTCCATGAAATCGCCGTCGCTGCAGAAAGCATAGGTGCAATGGTCCACAATTTTGTAATCATCCCGGTTGAAAACCGCCGCCAGATGGGCTTCGGCAATCGCCATTCCCAGTGCATTCATAATGCCCTGGCCCAGCGGACCTGTGGTTGTTTCAATGCCCGGCGTAAGGCCGTATTCCGGATGACCGGGCGTGATGCTTCCCCACTGCCGGAAATTTTTCAGATCATCCAGAGAAACATCATACCCGGTTAAAAAGAGCATGGAATACTGGAGCATGGAGGCGTGTCCATTGGAGAGCACAAATCGGTCCCGGTTAAACCAGTCCGGATTCCTGGGATTGAAATGCAAAAAGCGCTTCCACAGCACGTATGCCAGCGGCGCCAGCGCCATCGGCGTGCCGGGATGTCCGGAATTGGCTTTCTGAACTGCATCCATGGACAATGTTCGTATGGTGTTAATTGCTAATTCTTCAATCGGCATATTTTCAAGATCTTTCATAAGGCAGCTCCTTTTTTATCTTTTTATTCAATCTTCCGTAAACCATAATTATCCTCCCGGAAATGAAATATCATCCACGGATTTCACGACATCTCCGTTATAGAGGGATGATACCTGATGCAGTGTCAGCGCCTGGTCGAATTCGGTGAGCGCGGATATTCCATTGGCCGGAATTGCCACATGAAACCATCTCAAACCCGCCGAGGCGGCGGTATGAAGAACGCAAATATTGGAAACCGTGCCGACAATGACCAGGTTCTTAACTCTCCAGATATGGCTCAAAAAATGGTCAAGCCAGGTGCCGTAAAATCCGTCGTAGCGGTTCTTGGTGCAGAGCAAATCCTGCAGTTCAGGCTGCAGTTCCTCAATGATATTCCAGCCCCAGGTTCCTTTTTTGCAGTGCTCCGGCCAGATATCAAATTCCGGATCATTTTCCACCTGGGTATCCTGCGTATATATTACGCGCACAGCGGATTCCCGGGCAGAGTGGATTAATTTTTGAATATGTGGTATTGTTTCGCTTGCTGCGGGAACCACGAGCGTGCCGCCCTGTTTCACAAAATCATTCTGCATGTCCACAATTATCAGGGCCGTTCGGGAAGGGGAAAGTTCAATTTTGTCTTTATATTTTATTTCCGGCACTTCAACGGTTTGGCGCGGAATGAAGGGAAAACCCATTTGTCTCTCCTTTAAGGGAACGAGGGATAAAACTGGTACGTCCTATCAACAAACAACTGATAAATTTAAATATGCAACTGTTTTTATTAAATTTGAAAAAAATTATTTTACTAAAAAGTTTTTTTACAAAAAGCCGACTTACTATTCTTCGAGTCAACTTTCTTTAAAAACGAAGCGCTGCTTTGATAGCGCTTCCGCCGTCTGCGATCCGCCAGCGTCAATTTTGCTGTGTGTTATGGAATGCATTAATCAGAAAGAACGACTTTTTTACCTCGACTTCTACCGGGAACCGGGTTTGTCCACAATCTGAACCGTGGTGGCCTGCAGGCCGTTTTCACCGACTTCCTGCACAAATCTCACGCCCGTTCCAATTTCCAGCCGGTCGAAATCGTTATGTATCACACTGTTGCGATGGAAATAAATTTCCCGGCCTTCTACAGTTTGCAGGAAACCATAGCCCTCTTTGGGGAACAGTTTTGAAACCACCGCGCTAGCCTGCTGCTCGGGATGGGTCTTTACATCCTGCCGCTGCCGCTCCATCAATTCCTTCAACTGACGGTTTGCAGCATCAAAGGCATCCCGGATCACCTTGGTCAGCACATCATGCATCTCTCCTTCCCCGGATTTTCTCTCCACTACAATCTCGTGCCCCGGCGGCACGGTCATGCTGATGCGGATCCGGAAAGGATTGCCGGATAACTGATGTTTTTGCGGTTTTTCAACAACTACCCGGCAGCTATTTATATAATCGCAGACTTTTTCCAGTTTGGCAACTTTATCATTTATCAACGATTCGATTGAATCGGTTTTTCTGACATTTCTGAATGTTAATTGCAATGGCACCTGCACGTTCAACCCCTCCCTTAAAATTCATCTGTATCATAGATCATGAAAAGCAACAGGTAATTCTACTATGGCGTTTTTGCGCCGGAATCTATGATTTTTTCATTCCTCATTCAATTTAAATGAGCATTATATCCTTAGCCTTTCTTTGTGAATTGGGCATCCCTTCCACGCTCAATTGGAACACCTCACACCTTCTCTGTTTTTTGAGTTCTTTTCGATTCCTTTTCAGGACTCTGCTGTTTCGTTACTTCTTTTGAATCAAATCCGAGCGCCTTATCCACTCCTTCTCTGTCCAGTGTCTCATGCTCCAAAAGGGCATTTGCAAGGGCATCCAGCTTGTCACGGTTGCTTTTCAGCAAATCGACTGCCTTTTCCTCCATTTCGTTAATAATCCGCTGAATTTCCTCGTCGATTATTTGCGAAGTATGTTCACTGAAATCCTTCTGCTCGGCCAGCTCTCGACCCAGGAAGGGATGCTCTTCACCCTGCCTGAAATAAACCGGTCCCAGTTTATCGCTCATTCCCCACTGACACACCATTCTCCGCGCCAGACCCGTCACCTGTTTCAGGTCGCTGGCAGCACCGTTCGTTAATTCATTAAACACAATTTTTTCAGATGCCCGTCCTCCCAGCATCACACAGATCCGGTTTAGCAGGTACCGCCGCCGGAAATTATGCCGATCGATTTCCGGCACCTGTTCCGTAACACCCAGTGCACGACCGCGGGGAATAATGGTTACCTTCTGCAGCGGATCAGTATCCGGCAGGAGTCTGGCAACCAGGGCATGACCGCCTTCATGATAGGCAATCACCTTCTTTTCTTCGTCCCCGATTTTTTCTTCCCGTTCGGCGCCCAGCAGGATTTTGTCGCGGGCCTCTTCAAAATCTTCCATATCAACCCTTTTCTTGTTCTTTCTGCCCGCCAGCAGGGCTGCTTCGTTTACCAGGTTTTTCAGTTCCGCGCCGGAGAAACCGACGGTTCGCGCGGCTATATTTTCCAAATCGACTTTAGAATCGGTGGGAACTCCGCGCGTATGAATGCGCAGGATTTTTTCACGGGCCTGCTTCTGAGGCCTTTCCAAGGTGATCTGGCGGTCAAAACGTCCGGGCCGGATTAGTGCCGGATCCAGCACATCCGGGCGGTTGGTGGCAGCCATGACCACTACCGATTCATTGGGTTCAAAACCATCCATTTCTGACAGAATCTGGTTCAGGGTCTGTTCACGTTCATCATTACCGCCGCCCATGCCGGAGCCTCTCACCCGGCCTACCGAATCAATTTCGTCAATAAAAATGATACAGGGGGCATCCTTTTTGGCATTATCGAAAAGATCGCGCACCCGCGAAGCTCCCACGCCGACAAACATTTCAATGAATTCCGAGCCGCTGATGCTGTAAAAAGCCACATTCGCCTCGCCTGCAGTAGCCCTCGCCAGCAGCGTTTTGCCGGTTCCGGGAGGCCCCATCAACAGCACACCTTTGGGAATATCCGCCCCCAGAGCGGTAAATTTATGGGGCTCCTTCAAGTAATCAATAATTTCCTGCAAGTCCTGTTTTGCGCTTTCCAGTCCGGCAACATCATTGTAGGTCACGCCATGAATTGACTCACGGTAACGTTTGGCTTTGGACTTTCCGACTCCGAAGAGGCCGCCTGCACCACCCCCCATTCCTTTCATCTGGCCCTGCATCTTTTTCCGAATATACAGGAAATAGCCGAATATCAAAATCCATGGTAAAATGGTGATTAACAAATAAGGCAGCCAGGAACTGCCCTGGGATTTTGCATTCACCGTCACATTGCTGGCATCCAGAATTTTGGTAAGTTCGGGATCAGAGTACACCGGCTTCATGGACGCAAAATCTTTATAATATGTGGTATCCTTGCCGGAATTGGTGACCACCATATATTTATTCTTGAATTTTCCGGTAATCTCATCTCCCTGAAATGTTACCTCCGAAACATTGCCTTTTTTGACTTCCTGCTTGAATTTCGTATACGAAATTTTAGTGCTTTGCTGCGTTCCGAACCCCCGGAAAAAGAAGGAGAATATCACCCACAGCAATATGAACCAGATGATATATTTCCACATGCTGGTTCCCTGAAAAGGACTGCCACTCCCGGGTGCTTTCCGTTTCTGCGGAGGCCGTCTGGGCATGTTATTATTGTTTTCATTCATGACTTTTATCCTTTTTTATTAGCACAATGCCTATAGTTTCCTCCTCATTGAAATTGCCCCTTACCTTTATACGGTGTGGCATGAATTAATGGGTCGATAGAATTTCATCGTGATACCTATCATATTTAAAAATGTAGTGCCACTGGTTATTCCGCCTCTCAATGTAAATGGTCGGGGTATCCGTGAGGGCCGAGCCGAAAACAGTTTCCACGGAATATTTCAGCACATACCGGCTGCTGTCTTTATCAAAATATTCTTCAACCAACTGGGGCTTCGATTCCACCGTTCCTTCATTTATCTGGACGCTATCGATAATTGCCAGCGTCCTCTCTTTAGCCATTTTGATAATGGCATCGGGGGGCTCCTGTTTACTGCAGGCAATCACGCTAATCAGCGCGATAAAGACCAGACCCATGAGTGTTTTCTGATCCAATAATCTTGTAATATTGAATCTTAGCATTGCAATTACCTCCTCATTCGTTGTTATTAAAATCTCCATTTTTATATTTTTGATTCTTTTCACTACCATTCTTTCTCTCATGGAATCAGATATTTGCTGCAAAATTCATATTTTTATTGATTTTTCCAAACGACCATCTGATGCTCTCCAGTGAGCTTATATTCCCTGCTGATCGCCATTTGATTTTTTCTCCGGTTCCGAAATCTGTTTGATGGCATCTGCAAACTCCGATAATTGCAGGCGGACACGCTCTTTAATGGAATCCTTACTAAAAGTACCATCTTCCTGCGGTTCACCGGCCGGAATTCCCGTCAGTATTTCGATACCCTCATCAATGGTCTTTACAGGCCAGATATGAAATTTCTTGGATTTCACTGCCTCAATCACATCTTCGCGCAGCATGAGGTTTTTCAAATTACTTTCCGGCATGATAATGCCCTGATCGCCGGTCAGCCCTTTGACTTTGCAGACATCAAAGAACCCTTCGATTTTGTAATTGATGCCGCCAATTGCCTGAACATTCCCGTGCTGGTTAACGGAACCGGTCACTGCAATCCCCTGTTTTATGGGCACATTGGCAAGTGCCGAGAGGATGGCATAAAGTTCCGTCGATGAAGCGCTGTCTCCTTCCACACCCTGGTAACTCTGTTCGAAAACCAAGCGGGCAGAAAGCGTCAACGGCCGCCCCTGGGCAAAGGTCTTGGTCAGGAATCCGCTGATAATGAGAACTCCCTTGCTGTGAATCGGCCCGCCCAGTTTTACTTCCCGCTCGATATCTATTATATTTCCGCGTCCCGGTCCTACTGTAGCAGTGATCCTGCTGGGTCTGCCAAACTGGTAATCGCCGATGTCCAGCACCGACAGACCATTTACCTGGCCAACTTCAGCCCCCTCCGTATCAATTAAAAGAACGCCCCGTTCGATCATTTCCTGTATGCGTTCTTCAATGAGGTTCGACCGGTAGATCTTTTCGTCCAGTGCTTTCTGCACATGTTCGCCTTTTACCAGATTCTGGCCGTCCTGCCTAGCCCAGTAATTGGCCTCACGGATCAGGTCAGCCAGATTTCCGAACTCGGTGGATATCTTGTCCTGATCCTCAGCCATTCTGGAGGCATGTTCCAGAATTTTGGCTGCGGCAGTCTTGTGCAGATGATTCAGTTTTTCTTTTTGACAATATGTGGATATGAATCCGAGGAAGTTTTTAACATTCTCCTCTGCATGGGACATCTGGGTATCGTAGTCCGCTTTCACTTTAAACAGCTCGGAAAATTCAGTATCATAGGCATGCAGCAACCGGTATATCATGGGCGGACCGACCAAGACTACCTTTACATCTACGGGAATGGGCTGCGGTCTCAGACTCTTGGTGGTCATGAATCCGAGCCGCTCGCCCAATTCCTCTATTTGTACCTCGCAACTCCGCAGGGCTCGTTTTAAGCCGTCGTAGCTGGATAGATTCGTGAGAACATCCTCCACCGGCAGTACCAAAAATCCGCCATTGGCCCTGGGCAGCGATCCGGCCTTGATCATCGTAAAGTCAGTATTCAGCGCACCCATCTGCATTTCTTTCTCGATACGCCCCAGAAGATTATTATAGGTCGGATTAAATTCCACAATGACCGGCGCCCCTTTTTGCTTGCTGTTATCAACCAGAACATTCACTTTGTATTTTTTAAGCGTCATTTTTTGCAGCATCTGCAACTGGGGATTAAATTTTTCCGCCGCACCCTGCTCATCGCTTTTGCCATCGAGGGCCTTGAAAGTATCAACATTGTCAACAACATCCTGCTGGACATCCTTCAGGTAATTTTCCACCTCCGGAAAGTCTTCGTATTTTTCAATCAAATCTTCAATTATACCGCCGACCAAGTTCAGCGCCACCCTCTTGTCCAGATCGCGAACCTTTTCCATCACCTCCCGCTCGATTTTCCGCATTTTTTTGGAAAGTGTTTGCATCTCCGATTGAAGCTTCTCGCGCCGCTTCTCCAGCTCTTCCTTCTCAGAATCGGGTAAGGATTCAAAATCTTCTTCACTCATCCGCTCGCCATTTTTCAGCGGGACAAACACAATTCCCATCGGGGTGGGCTGCAGGTTAAAACCTTCACTGGCAGCCGTTTCATTAATCTCCTTCGAGACCGCATCCCGCCTTCGTTTCAGGTCACTCAGAATTTCCTCTTTTTGCGCGGTGTAATCTTCGCTCTCAAAAATTTTCGGGAGCTCACCCCGGATATGATCAAGCAAATGATCCATATCCTGTTGAAATTTTACCCCTGTGCCTGCAGGCAATCGAATGGCAGTGGGATTGTACGGGTCATGGAAATTATTTACATAAATCCAGTCCGGTGGCGTGTCCTTCTGACTGGCCAGTTCTTCCAGGAATGTCTGGACTGATGTCATTTTACCGGTTCCGGGAGGGCCGGCCACGTAAATATTATATCCCCGCCCGTCAATCTGAAGCCCAAACTGAAGCGCATTTACCGCCCGTTTTTGACCGATGATTCCGCTGAGTTGGGCCAGACTTTCCGTGGTCTCAATTCCAAGGTCGTCGGGATTAATGTGTTTTTTCAATTCTTCAACCGTTAATTCGAGATTCATGTCCCTTCTCCTCTCCGTTTATGATTATTCAAAGTCTTTTTCTCCCTATCGTTCGCTGAATTCATTTCAGATACTGCACCGATATTCGTTTTTAGAAGGATATAATACATCTGTATTTTTACCAGGAATTTTGTGCGGGCGCATTTACAGTTGCTAAATCGATCATGGCCCATATCGTTTCATTTCGAAATTCATGGCCAATGCAGATGGATAATTCAGATTCCGCATGTCAATTTGTCTGCACCTTGCTTTTCTACCCTTCAATATCTTTCGTTTAAAAGTATAGATTAATTATGAAGAAATTATGAATTTGAAAGCTGACTTGAGTCTGTTGTTTTAGGTTTATTCCGCCTAAAATAAGCGGAAAATTCACCTTATCGGAAATCTGGGCCGAAACTAAAGTCTTTCTTGTCCCCTGAATTGGGATGAAGAAAAGAAGTATAATTAAAATTTCACAAAATTATTTCAGGAGGCATTTGCTTCGGTTTTATTGACTTTCAGATGCATAGGCGGTGCATCACCATTCTTGTCTTCTCCCATATACAGCGTGACATGGGGAAATGGAATTTCAATATTTTTCTCATCAAAAAGGACTTTCATCCGCCGGTTGAATTCGCGGCCGATTCGCCATTGTTTGATGGGTTTGGTGGTGGTGCGGGCCTTGATAATAACCGCCGAATCCGCAAACTGATCCAGCCCCAGCACCTCCAGCGGTTCGATGATATCATCCTTAAACTCGGGATCATTGCGCAGTTCTTCGTCGATCTGTTTAATCAGTTCAATCACTTCATCCACATTCTCCCTGTAAGCCACTCCGATATCAAAAACATAGCGGGAATAATCCTTGGTCATGTTAGTCACAACGCTGATCTCCCCATTCGGTATATACTGAACATTGCCCGCCAGGTCCCGCAGCGTTGTCATGCGCAGCGTGATCTTTTCAACCTGACCGCCTTTTCCGGCAACCTGCACCACATCGCCAACCCGGATCTGGTCTTCCAGGAGAATAAAGAATCCCCCGATGACATCTTTCACCAGACTTTGCGCACCAAAGCCTACCGCCACGCCAACAACACCTGCAGCGGCAAGTATGGGTCCGATTTGCACCCCGAACACGCCGAGGATCATAATTAGTGCCACCAGCATAATCACGATGCTCAACACATACCGTAGCACAGCACTCAGCGTATCAGTCCTTTTTCTGAACTCTTCGTCCTCTTTCTTTTTTTGCAGTACACCGAAGACCCGCCTTGAAACAACTTTTGCCAATCGCAGAGCAATCAGCATCAGAATAACAATCAGAATGATTCTCAGGCCGCTGGAAATCAACCATTCTATTGCCTGCTGCAGAAAACTGTTAAAATTCATATGACATTCTCCTTTAGCTAATATATTTGCAATTTTCCATTTTTCAGATAGTATTCCCTAAACAAAGGAAATTAGTTGAATATGATGTTAACGCCGAGAAGCTTCTTCGAGGAATTTCACGGGATTATTTCTCAGGCGATTTCCCGGCTTTTATTTCTTCCATGGTCCTCCCTGTCAGAACAGATCTCGGTTCGGCGCTCACCGGATTCCGCCGCGCATCCGCTTCATCATCATCCATCTTGATAAGTAGCCATTGACCTTTTCCCCTTCTGGTCCGAATAAGCACATATCCGCCGCTGAGTTTTTTCCCGTGCAGCCGGAATGTGGCATGCCCTTCATCCAGCGCCTGTTTCATGGAAATTTTTTCATGCTGATCATCCTCCTCTTTCAGATTTTGATAGGTGCCGGCATCCCACACCATCACCGTGCCGCCGCCGTATTCTCCCTCGGGGATATTTCCCTCGAAATTGGCATATTCGATGGGGTGATCTTCGGTTGCTACCGCCAGCCGCTTCTCCGCCGGATTCGTGGAAGGACCTTTGGGAACCGCCCATGACTTCAGCACCCCGTCTACCTCCAGCCGAAAATCATAATGAAGATGGCTGGCATCATGTTTCTGTATGACAAAAATCGGCTGTCCACGGGATTCTCCCGCACCACTGAAAGGCTCCGAGGTGCGGTCGAAATTGCGTTTTCGATGATATTCTTTCAAAAAATCTTTTTCTGACATGTCTGTTTCCATCTTCTCAAATCTTTTTCTGATGCCTGCTACAAAAATAGGCCGATCGGCCGGAAATCGTTTCCTTTTGAATGGTCCCGCCGCACTGCGGGCAGTCCTCTTTCTCCCGGCGGTTTGGCAGCAAATAATCGTTTGGGAAATTGTCCGGATTTACCCGGCAATCGATGGCGGTCTGAAGCACTGTACTTATCTCCCGATAAATTTTTTCAAAATCCGCTTCTTTCAGTTTCTTTACCGGAGAAGCCGGATGGATTCCCGCGTGGAAAAGAATTTCATCGGAATATATATTGCCGATTCCGGCCATAATCTGCTGGTTCATCAGGGCCGATTTTATGGCGCCCCTTCTGCCATTCAGCAGCTCCCTAAATTTGCTCTGATTGAAATCCGGCCCAAAGGGATCGATTCCCAGCTTTTTCTTCTCAATAAAATCCTTTGGATTTGCAGTCAAATCTATCAGTCCCAATTTTCGCTGGCAATCGTAGGCAAGATGATACCCGTTATCGAAATGGATGAGCAGCCGGATGTGTCCGGGCGCCTGCTCCTCATTTTTGTAATACTTAAGGAAGCCCGTCATCCCGAAATGTAAAATCAGCCATTCGTTCTTATCCATCTTGGAAAACAGGTATTTGCCGTGGCGCCGGACTTCTTCAAATTCCCTGTTTTTCAATCGCATCTGCAGGGAACGGGAACTGACCTGCCCCAGCAGCGAAGGTTCCAGCACTTCGGCATTTTCAATTTTTTGATGCAGTGAGGTTGAATTCATATAGATTTTATAGATTTCAACATCCGGCAATTCAGGCATGCTTTTTACCTCTGTATCTCTGTTTTCCCAGCAAATCCATTTTCTGTATTGCCAGGCAGGCGGTTCTCCGACAGGTCAGTCACACTTTCGATGAACCCGTATCATTGGCCATGGGAGAAAGCAGTTCAAATAATATACGCTTTCAAAAACTATTTAATTGCTTATCAGACTAAACAAATTGTCAAAACCTGCGATTTGGTCAAAAACGATGTTGCATATTTTATTCACTCAAAACAGACGGATTGTTCCATTTTGCCCGGCCGGGGGTTTTATATTAGCCGGAAAAAGCAGTCCGGAATCAATTAAGGATGATTACTTTGCAGTAATTTCAGGAGTTAATCCTGATTTATTAAATGAATTTAGGTTTGCATTTTAATTCACTTATTGACTATCTTCATTCCACTGGGATTTCGACCAGTCGACCGGGCTAAAATCCATATTTATCCAATAGGAGGTCAGCCGCATGCAATTTCTGAAGCTATCCGCAAAAGCAGTATTCTTATTTCTACTTTTTGCTTTTCCATTATTTGCCCAAACCCATCCCTCCGACGAGGATATTCACAAAATAGTGGAAAGGATTGATGAACTTTATCGCGCGAACAGCAGCTACTCCGTTATGGAAATGGATATCGTGACTCCCCACTGGGAAAGAACGCTGAAGATGAAAATCTGGACGGAGGGAAAGAAAAAGACTTTCATCCGGATCACAGAGCCCGCCAAGGAGCAGGGCGTAGGCACTCTGCGCATCGGAAATGAAATGTGGAATTATTTGCCAAAAACCAATAAAGTAATCAAAGTGCCGCCTTCCATGATGATGAGTTCGTGGATGGGCTCGGATTTTAACAATGATGATCTGGTGAAAGAGTTTACCATGGTGGATGATTATACTTATCAACTGATTACCCCGCCGAATCCGGGACCGGGTCTGCTTTATATCCGGTTCATCCCCAAAGAAGGACTGCCTATCGTATGGGGGAAAATCATCATTTCCGCCCGCGCAGAGGATTACATACCGGTACAGGAAAATTATTATGATGACAAGGGCAAACTGATGCGGGTCATGAATTTTAAAGATATTAAAGTTTTTGACGGAAGAAAAATTCCTTCCGTGCTGGAATTGATTCCTCAAACGGAGGAAGGCCATAAAACCGTGCTGCGCTACATCGAAGCGAAATTCAACCTCGATATTGGGAATGATGTCTTCACGCTCAGGCATCTGCGGGCCAGCGACTGATAACGGGTATTCAAGATGATGATGCTTAAAATTGCTTTCCGGAATATTTTCCGCCAGAAACGCCGCACGATCCTGACCGCCCTCACCATGTTTGGTGGCTTTACGCTGGCCACATTTTCCATCGGGTGGTCCGACGGGACCTACAATTTCATCATCAATATGTTCACCCGCAATCAATTGGGACACATTCAGATTCACGCCAAGGGCTACCTCGACCGCCCATCCATCTATAAAACCATTAACGATTACCGGCTGGTGGGACGCCAGCTTGACAGCCTCAGGCAGGTGGAAGCGTGGGCGCCGCGGCTCTACTCAGCCGGTCTGGTGTCGGTCGGTGACAAAAGCGCCGGCGCCCAGATCATCGGCATTGACCCGGAGAGGGAAGCCGCCACTGTAAATTTCAACAAAAAAATAGTGCAAGGTACCTATTTTCAGGAAGCGCCTGCTCACGAGGCCATTGTAGGTAAAGGACTTGCCACCCTGCTTAAAGCCTCCCCGGGAGATACCATCGTGGTGGTCTCGCAGGCGGCGGACGGTTCAATCGCCAACGATCTTTACACAATCATCGGAATTTCGGAATCGGGGGACGATATCAGCGACCGTATGTCATTCTACCTGAATCTGGAAGACGCACAGGACCTGCTGGCCCTGCCCGGGAAGGTGCATGAGATCGCGGTGGTCGCCTACAAACTCAATGAAGTCCCGGCACTCACCAGGGAAATCATCAAAAAACTGGATAATCCCAATCTCGAAGTGGATCCCTGGCAGGATTTTGCCAAAAGCTTTTATCAGGCCATGAAAGCCGATCAGCAGGGCATGTGGATCATGCTGTTCGTTATCATCCTGATTGTGGCGGTGGGCGTTCTGAATACCGTCCTGATGTCCGTGCTGGAACGCCGCCGGGAATACGGCCTGTTGAAGGCCATGGGCACCAAACCGCGCCAGATTTTTGCATTGGTGATATACGAGGTAAATATTCTGGCCATTGCCAGCATTATTATCGGCGCCGGGCTGGGCAGCCTGATCAATTATATATTTTCCCGGCAGGGCATAACCCTGCCCCAGGCCTTCACCTATGGCGGCATTGAATTCACAAAGATGTTCACTGAAGTTACCGCACAGAGTCTTTACATCCCGGCCATCACGGTTATTCTCGCCGCCACATTTATCAGCATTTTTCCGGCGTTGCGCGCGGCGCGGATTGAACCGGCCAAATCGATGAGGATGCATTAAAGGGAAGCTTATGTGGATATTCATAAAACTTGCCTGGCGGAATATTTTCCGCAATAAGCGCCGCACGGTGATCGCAGGGACAGCCATCGGGATCGGCCTGGCATCCCTCATTTTCGTGGACGCTCTGGTGATCGGTATGGAACAGAACATGGTGAAATCCGCTACCGCCTCCTACCTGGGAGAAGGGCAAATCCACCGCAAAGGATACCGTCAGACCCAGGAAGTGGAACTCACCGTCAATAAGCTGGATACGGTGGCGGCGGAGCTGAAAAATTCCGATATCGTTCAGCACTTCACCCTCCGCGCGATGTCCTTTGCCATGATAACCTCCCCCGCCAATGTAAATTCCATAAATCTGGTGGGAATTAATCCTGGTACGGAAAAGTACCTCTCCCAGATTGATGAGGCCATCACGCAGGGAACCTATTTTACAGGAGACGATCCGCGGGACATTGTCATCGGCAGTAAACTGGCGGAGATACTGGAAGCGGGCGTTGGCGACCGGGTAGTCGTGACGGTAGCGCAGGCCGGCAGCGGGGAATTGTCCCAGGAGATGTTTCGAATTTCGGGTATCTTTCATTTCAATATAAAGGAAATGGACCGGGGAATGGCATTCGTGCGCCTGCCGAAAATCCAGGAAATGCTGGCACTGGGCAACAACGTCCATGAAATCGCGCTCAAATTTAAAGACATTAAGTACGGACGGGAAAAGAGCCTGCCTTTCTGGAGCAAATTTTCCCGCTTCGGCAACGAGGCGGTTGGGTGGCCGGTCATACTCCCTCAACTGGATGCGGCATTTAAATTGTCAGAGTTCAGTATTTTGCTCACCGGGTTAATATTGTTCGGCGTGGTTGCATTGGGGATTGTAAACACCCTCTTCATGTCAATTCATGAGCGGATGTTTGAATTTGGCGTGCTGCGAGCTGTCGGCACCCGGCCGCTCAACGTGGCGGCACTCATCATTTTTGAAGCGGGAGCGCTGGCCGTTATCAGCATATTTATTGGTGATATCATCGGATTTGTGGTCACCTACATTACATCAGTGATTGGAATTGATTATACCGGAATAGAGTTTGTCGGCGTCACCTTCCGCGAGCTGCTTTATCCCGTGCTCAAATGGGATCAGTTTATTCTTTACCCGATTTCCGTATTTTTATTTACCCTGGTTGTGGGAATTTATCCGGCGGCTTATGCCGCAAAAATGAATCCTGCCAACGCAATGCGCAAAAGCATTTAGGTTCCCGGGCGGATTAGTGGAGGACAATTTAATGAAAAATAATAATGAAGTGATCGTCGCCAAGGGCGTGCATAAAGTCTATCACGATAACGGGGTCCCGGTTAATGCCATCCGCGGAATCGACCTGACCATTCACAGGGGCGAGTTCTCAGCCATTGTTGGTCCGTCCGGTTCCGGCAAAACCACCTTTCTGAATATCATTTCCGGGCTGGATTCCCCCTCCCAGGGAAAGGTCTGGCTCAACGGAAAACTGATTTCCGAGATGAGTGGAAAGGAGCTGTCGGATTTCCGCCGGGACAATCTGGGATTCATTTTCCAGGCATATAATCTGATACCCGTATTATCCGTGGAAGAGAATATCGAATACATTATGCTGCTGCAGGGTGTGCCCAAGTCTGAACGGCACCAGCACGTGCTGAAGATTCTGCAGGATGTCGGCCTGGAGGGCTATGAGAACCGCCTGCCGACCCAGCTTTCCGGCGGACAGCAGCAGCGCGTGGCCATCGCCCGGGCCATGGTGTCGGAACCGGTCCTCATTCTGGCGGACGAACCCACGGCCAACCTGGATTCGGAAACCGGCGCGGGTCTGCTGGATATGATGCGCGATCTGAACGAAAAAACCGGCATGACTTTCATTTTCTCCACCCACGATGAAATGGTGATGGAACGCGCCAAACGACTGGTGGTACTGAAAGACGGTCAAATTGAGAGCGACAAATGAAACCTGCGGCTGACAAATGATCAAACGACTCCGGATTATACCATGGATTATCGCACTCCTTCTCTCAAATAATATCCTGAACGCATCCCCCTTTAACTTTTCAGGCTATTACAAAAACTTTTTTGTGGTTTTTCAGCAGCCGGAATTTCCGGCCCTGTTTTCGCAGGGGAACGCCGGAGACCGCACCCTAGGAGCCGTCAACAAGCGGGTCCGTCTGCAGGCGTACTACAAGCCCTCCGGCTGGTTCACGCTGCACGGCGCATATGATTTATCATTCCGAATTCAGGCCAGATCGTTATTTGTAAATTCCCCGTTTTTAACCGGGATCAATCCGCTGGAATACCGCGTGACGGATCTTGACGAACAGCTATATCCGCGGGAAGGGAAAATTCCGGAGAGTTTCGGCACTTTTCAAAATCTGGATCGGATATTCGTTAAATTCTCACCGGCTTTCGGAGACATCTACCTGGGACGGCAGGCCATTGCCTGGGGCAGTGCGCGGGTGATCAATCCCACGGACGTGATTGCGCCCTTCACTTTCAGCGAACTGGATAAGGAGGAAAGGCTGGGCGTTGATGCGCTGCGGATGCGGATTCCCATCGGGATGCTGGGCGAGTTCGATACCGGTTACGTTTTCGGAGAGGACTTCAAATTTTCCAAGAGTGCCTTTTTTGTTCGCACCAAATTGTATAAGTGGAAATCGGACATCTCTTTTCTGGCGATCGGCTTTCGCGAAAACCTGCTGACGGGAGTTGACGTGGCAAGCTCGGTGGGCGGTGCCGGCTGGTGGCTGGAATCCGCTTATGTTTTTGCAGACGCCCTGAAAGAACAGAAGTCTCTCAATGCTGAAAATTATTTCCGGCTGTCAGCCGGGCTGGATTACAGTTTCAGCGGCAAGACCTATGGTTTCATCGAATACCATTTCAACGGAGCCGGCGCGTCGCAGCCGGACGATTATCTCCGGGAATTCACAAAAACCGCCTATCAGTACGGCGCAGTGTATTTGATGGGCAGGCATTATCTGATTCCCGGCGTTACCTACCAGCTTACTCCGCTGATTGTTTTGAGCGGCGAGATGCTTTTCAATCTTACCGACCCATCACTCTATCTGGCGCCGCAAATCGAATATAACATTTCAGAAAATATTTATATCGGTGGGGGAAGTTACCTGGGAATCGGGAAATCCCCCAAAGGTTTTGAGCTGCAATCGGAATTCGGCAGTTACCCCGACACCTATTTTACGTCTTTCAGAATTTATTTTTAGGGGGGTCAAAAAGGCAGTCCGGGCAAATTCTCTAAATGGAGAGGAGGGGAAAATGGTCAGCAATCCCAAAGAATTGACCAACATCGGGCCAACGGAGCAGCGGAAGAGGCTGCTTTCCGGAATTGCTATGATTGTGATCGGCATTTTAATTCTGGTTGTCGGTGATCCGGATGGTTGGTGGAGGCTGTTTCTGATCATTCCTTTCTGGGTGGGCGCACTCGGGATATTGCAGGCAAAGGAGAAGACCTGAGTGATGCTGGCTGCGCGCGGGTCGCGCAATATGAATGGGGGTGAGGAGAAGATCACGGATAAATCTTTGGTCAGAAGACTGAAGAGCAAAGCAAAGGGAATCTACGTCAAATCCTTTTTCATCGGCGCGGCGCTCGCGTTCCTCACCCTGCTGTTTCCCTGAACAACTAATTTTTGCTGACCTGTTATGATCTGTCGCACGCCAGCATGTGCAGATGACTATTCCTCACCGGAATTGGTCCTGCCGTAAATTAGCGTCAATTCCCGCAGATACCGGATCATTCCCTCCCTGATCTGACCGGTCTGTAGCCTCCAGCGCCAGTTGCCTTCGCCGGTGCCGGGACGGTTCATCTTGGCCTCCGAACCCAATCCGATAACGTCCTGAACGGGCAGGATTACCATATCCGCCACCGATCTCAGGGCCATGCGGACAAACTCCCAATTAACATCCCGCTCGTGCATGTCCCTGCCAATGTAGCGGAAAAACCTTTCCTTCGTTTCCGGCGTGGCTTCTTCATTAAACCACCCCCGGCTGGTGTTATTGTCATGGGTGCCGGTGTAAACCAGGCAGTTCCGGATATGATTGTGGGGAGCATAGGGATTCTCCGGCAGACTTTCATCGAAAGCGAACAGAAGAATTTTCATTCCCGCGAAGCCGAATTTCTGAATAATCTCCTTGACATCCTCCGTGATGACACCGAGATCCTCCGCCAGGATGGGCAAATCCGGGAAATTTTCCCGCACGGTATTGAAGAAATCTTCCGCCGGCGCATGGACCCATTTCCCGTTGATGGCGGTCTTTTCTTCCGCAGGCACCTCCCAATATCCCACAAATCCGCGAAAATGATCGATACGCACCGTGTCAAAAAGCTCCAGGTTGTGTTTGAGGCGTTTGATCCACCAGGCGTAGCGCCTCTTTTTCATAAGGTCCCAGCGATAGACCGGATTCCCCCAAAGTTGCCCGGTCTCACTGAAATAATCAGGAGGAACCCCGGCAATGAACGTGGGCCGCTTATCCTCATCCAGTTTGAAAACCTCGGGATTGGTCCAGACGTCCGAGCTATCATAACTCACATAATAGGGCATATCTCCGATAATGCGAATACCCTTTTTATTGGCGTACTCCTTTAGCTTTGCCCACTGATGATAAAAGAGATATTGCAGAAATTTCTCATATTCAATTTTGTCCTGCAGCTTCTTTGCCAGCGAATCCATGGCGGGCTGATTTCTGTCCCGAATCTCGACAGGCCATTCATTCCAGGCTTTGCGGTCAAAATGGATTTTGAAGGCCCGGAAACGGGCAAAGTCGTCGAGCCAATCAGCGTTCTCCGAGCAGAATCTGCCGTATGCGTCCTGATAATCATTCCGCTTCTTATTGAACCGCTCATAGGCAATCTGCAATAGTTTTTCCCTTTCTGCGATCACCCGGTCGTAGTCTACGCGGTCCCGGGGAAAATCCGGAAGTCCGGCCAGATCTTTTTCGCCAAGCAGCCCTTCCTCCCGCATCAATTCGGGGCTCACAAAAAGCGGATTCCCGGCAAATGCCGAGGAACTGTTATAGGGGGAGTTATCGGAAATCGGATTGGTCGGCGTCAGAGGGAGCACCTGCCAGTACGCTTGTTTGGTTTGCGAGAGAAAATCCACAAATCGGAACGCCTCCGGTCCCATATCTCCGATACCGTATTTTGAAGGGAGAGAGGTAATATGTAATAAGATCCCGCTTCCTCTTTTCTTAATCATCTTTCTTCTCCTGTTAAAAAGCCCTCGGGAAAGTGCTGAAGAATTGTGCCGATTTTCAATTCCCGTTTTCCCTCTACTTTCTGCGACGTGATCGCGTTTTCCCATATGGGAATCTCCGCCGGAGTCTGCACCCAGGTGTCGCCCCACACATCCATGCCGAGCGGATACTCATCTTCGCTTACAATTTCGGTCAAAAACCGGGTCGCAATAGCTATTATCCATTTTTTCCGGTAATTTCGCGCAAAACCGATTATTTGATGTTTGTGCTTGCCCCCAGTTTCAAGCGGCACATAGCTGCCGTTCTGGAAAACCTCCGCTTCCCGATATCTGGCCTTCAGCAGCCGATAGATTAAAAACAGCTTGATCCGGCCGTCCTCTTTATTATCGAAAAGCTCCTGCAGGAGAGAAAGAATATTCTGCTCCTCTTTCGTCTTAATTTCCCGCAGAAGATTCTTTCTTTTTTCAAAATCCACCGGCCGGCGATTATCGGGGTCCACCAGGCTGAAATCCCACAGTTCGGACCCCTGGTAAAAATCCGGCACACCGGGAACGGTAATTTTCACCAGTATCTGGGCCAGAGAATTATAAATCCCGAATACCGCCGTCTTGCGCCGGACATTCTGGAACTCGTTTAAAAAATCATTCTCTTCCGAATCTTCCAGAACAGAATCAACAAATTTAATAAAAGCTTCTTCATATTCCAAATCCGGTTTAAGCCATCCGGTATGCACTTTGGCTTCCCGAACCGATTTTATAATATAATCGCGGATTCGCTGAGTATACGCTCCGTAGTTTTCCTTATTGAACGGAAAAGTGCCGATAAGTGTTTGATAAAGAAAGTATTCATCATTCTTGTCCGGGACCGCGAGGCCATTGCTTTTCTGCTTTTTGCGGCGGTTGATCCTGCTCCATTGCTGCACATTCCTCTCCCACTCGATGGGGATTTCCGACAGCACATTTATTCTCGCCCGCACATCTTCGCTGCGTTTGGTATCATGTGTGGAAGTGGCATTCATGGAATGGGGCCACTGCTCGACCTTCCTCTTATTGAAATAATGGAATTCAATGTCAGAGATGCCGAATTTATCTGGCTCCCCGCCCACTTCATTCAGGGAAAGCAGGCGATTGTAAATATAGAGCACGGTGTCTTCAAATCCCTTGGCCATTAGGGAACCGGTGATCTGCTGGAACCGCATGATAAATAAATACCAGTTCGTTCTTTCCTGTTCATTGATATTTTCGCCGAAATCCATCAGGAGTGCTTTTTTTATAAAATCGAGTTCACGGGTAAAATCCGGCAATTCCTTTTTGGCCTTATCCGCGGCCTCCTGAATATAATTGTTATCTCCGCGGCGGGATATTTGAGGATTGATGTAGGTGCGATAGATGGGGAACCAGGACAGGATCTCCACCAGCGCCCGCTTCAGACCATACAAGGTAAAATCGCTTCCATAGCGGTGTCGGCCCGATATTTTGGCGAAAATCCGGGCAAGATTGTCCACATCCCCCGCCATGTGCTTCCCGATAATCAGCCGCTTCTTTTCATGAACGAGGGCGGAGCGGGTTCCCCGGAAATCGGTGAATTTGTAGTAAATCTTATCGAATCGTATTTCATTGTGCCGTCTGCAAAAAATTCCGTTCACGCAATTGAGGAAATCGTACCCGGTTGTTCCCTGAATGGGCCAGAAAGCAGGCAGGTCTTCGCTGAATTTCAGTATCTTTTCAACCACCAGGTAGATATTCCCCAGGTTGTCCCGCAGTCTTTTCAGATATCGCATAGGATAGTACAAACCGTCCACATGGTCGATCCGCAGACCGTGTATCAGGTTTTCATGCACCAGACGGAAAATGAGAGAATTGGAGTGCCGAAAGACCTTCTCCTCATCCATGTTTACCGATATCAATTCATTAACCGTAAAAAAACGCCGGTAATTGATCTCTTCCGTCCCCACTTTCCAGAAGGCAAGCCGGAAATATTGATCAGAGAGCAGGTCTTCCAGCAGATTAAAACTTTCCGGCTCGCCGGCTTTTCCATTAAAGAGGGCGAGGTTTTCATCAACAAACGCTTTGATTTCCTGATTCGTGGAATATAATTCCCACAGCATGGACTTGATAAACTTTATCTGCTCATAGCGTTCGGGCAGTTCGGATTTCGAAGGCAGGTTCTTCAGCGAATAAAGTATCCCCAGCATCTTCACATATTCAGGCTGGTTGCTGCCCAGTTTTCCTCTCAGCTGGGCCAGATTACGAGTGAAGAATTTGCCGTAGGAATCAAGCCGCAGGGGAAAGCGCCAGTCAAAATAGTTCACGGACAGGCCATCCGCAGAAAAACTCAATTTCAATTCACCGCTTTCCAGGCACTCGCCATAAAACTTTCCCAGGAAAGGAGCCAACACCTTTCCCCTGACCCTTTCATAGGGATAGTCCCAGTCTATGTCAAAAAACTCGAAATATTCCGATTCCGGGCCGTTTTCCAGCACATCCATCAGAAGGAAATTTTCTGAATCGAAGGCCATATGATTCGGAACAATATCCTGTATCCAGCCCATTTTATGATTTCGCAGTTCGCGGATCAGGGAATCAAAATCCTCGCCGCTTCCCAGTTCGGGATTCACTTGATTGGTATCCACCACATCATATCCATGAGTGCTCCCCTGGCGGGCCTTAAAAATGGGAGAGGCATAGAGGTCCGATATCCCCAACCCGGACAGATAGGAAACAATATTGCGGGCAGCGGAAAATCCGAAATCCGGATTAAACTGAATTCGGTAAGTGGCAAGGGGGATATGCATCAGTCGACCTTCACATCCAGTATTTTACCAATATTGTTAAAATGTTCGATCCACTCCTTTGCCCGCTTATCGCCCTGTCCGGCCTTCTTTCGTACTGCGTCATATTTCTTCTTCTTCATATTAAAATAGATATTCTGCGCTTTCCAGATGTTCAGATCGATGGACAGGCCGCACAGCAGCTCAAGTACCTTCTGCAGCTTTTCAGCCAGTTCAGGGCTATCGGATTGCCGGAAATATTTCTCCATTAATCCGACAATCCGGCTGCTGGCAATAAAACTGATATTTTCCTTGTCGGGCCCGATTTTCCACTTTTTGAATTCATCGGTCAGCTTGTGCAGTTTATACAGGTTAATTTCCTCTTCCGACAGACAGTCATGCAAATCCTTGTTCAAAATGAAGCTTACCGGGGTGAGAAGGGCCTTCGGGAAAGGAATGCGCATCTGCTGCATGGTCTGCATCAGCGCGTAATCGGATTCATAGATTTGACGGTAATACACTTCAACTTCTCTGTAGGTGGATTCCAGGATCTGCTCGAAAACCTTGCGCTGCTCATCCTTGAACAGATGCCACAGTGAATAGTTATGGGTTCCGAAGTTCTCGTCCAGCAAGTGGATTATTTCAGCCACATCGCTTTTCCAGAATACTTCCTTAACCCTATCGGCCATGGTCATGAAAGGTTCCTTGCCCATAAATTCCCGCACCCCGCCATTTATGATGTGGCCGCCCAGGTGCAGCACAATAAAACTGACATCGGACTCATTCCAGGTGATATCGGAACGGATGTGAGCCCTGCCGACCGCCAGTTTTATTTTCCCCGCTTCAACCCGTTCATGCGCCTCGGCTTTGGCCTGGTAACTGTAGATCTGGGTTTTTTCGGGATGTTCCGTGAAAACGGATGACACAGCGTAATGGGCGCCCACACGAAGAAGATCGATCTCCGATGGCTTCACCCATATTTTGTAGACGTCTGCGCCGTTTTTATAATCAGGTATATTACTGGGGGCATCTTCCAGTATTTCGATAAAATGTTCCTCCGGAGAATTCCCGGTCAATTCCCTGCAAAGCTGCATGGCCCGCGCTGTATACTGCATAACCTGGGTAGTTTCAATGCCGGAGATTTCATCAAAAAACCAGCCGCAACTGGTATACATGAGCATGGCATTACGCTGCAGTTCCAGCAGTCGCAGTAGTCTGATCTTGTCTTCCTGTGATAGCTCTTTTTTGCTGTGTTCCTGCAGGAACTGCTCCACATTCTTAACGGACCGGTCTAGTACCGCCCGGATATAGTCATCGCGGGCTTTCCAAGGATCATCGTAATAAGGCGTCATTTCCTTTTCGAATACCCCGGCCAATTGTTCCCGGGCCTGATCCATAGCCTCGCGCAGGGGAGCACGCCATTCCTGGGTCCATTCGCTGTTGGTACCCATGTTGCAACCGCAGTTGCTTCTCCATCGTTCAATGCCATGAATACAGCTCCACGAGGTATTTTCAATAATCTGAACTTCATGGGTTGGCGGATTTTTTTCCAGATATTCACCGTATACGGTCAGTTTCGCCAGATTATTGGATTCGATGTGATACAGGCAATAGGCCAGGGCCATGTCGCCATGATGACGATGGTGCCCGTAGGTTTCCCCGTCAGTGGCAATATGCACAAGCTGCGAGGTATTCCCGTTCTCGGCAAACGTTGCCGCCAGCCGGTTGGCAAAATTTTCCCCGTTATCCAGTAAATCGCTGAATCCCACTTCCTGGGAGACGGGCCCGTCATAAAAGAAGAGAGAAATGGATTTTCCGGAATGAAGATTGCACAGATAGGGCATTTTGGGATCGATCTTTCCGCCCGAAACATCCATCCACTCCTTTTCCCCCGCTTCCCGGATCTTGGCCGCCTGGTAAGGAGAGAGAATGGTGAATTTTATTCCGTTTTCCGCCAGGACTTCCAGCGACTCCAAATCTACCGCGGTTTCCGGCAGCCACATGCCTTCGGGATCTCTGCCGTAGCGGTGCCGGAAATCCTGAATGCCCCAGATTACCTGGGTTCGTTTGTCCCGCCTGTTGGCCAGCGGCATAATCATATGGTTGTAAACCTGGGCAAGCGCCGAACCATGTCCGGAAAAATTCCTCCGGCTTATTTTATCGGCTTTTAAAATGGACTGATAGGTGTCCGGCTCATTTTTTTCCATCCATGATAACAGGGTGGGACCAACATTAAAACTGATTTTCGAATAATTGTTGATAATGTCGATAATCCGGCGATTTCCGTCCAGTATGCGGGAAGCGGTATTCGGGGCGTAGCCTTCCGCCGTGACCCGCTCATTCCAGTCGTGGTAAGGGTGGGCGGAATCCTGCAGCTCCACCGCTTCCAGCCAGGCATTTTCCCGCGGGGGCTGGTAGAAATGTCCGTGTATGCAAATGTATCTCTTCATTGATCGTTCTCCTTCAGATAGAGCCCAAAGCTGAGTGGCGGCATAGTGAGCTGCTGCTTACCATGCAGCGACTCCGGCAGGATGTCCCCCGGTCCATTCCAGTTTTTATGCGCGGAATCCAGTATTTTTTCCCAACTGCCACCTGGAATAGATTGTTGTTTTTTTACTTCCCTCTGATTGAAGTTGAAAAAAGTCAGAATTTCGCTGTCTGCTTCCTGGCGGTGCATGAGAACGAATTTTGATTTTTCGTCTCCGGAAACTTGCATATCATTTTTATTCAGCCGTGTGAGCGCAGGAATTTCTCTTCTCAGGTGAATCAGCTCACGGTACAGGTCCAGAAGGAGCATGCCTTTGCCCTCTTCCCTTTGTTCCCAATTTAATTTGCTGCCCTTAAAAGTTTCGATGCTCTGCGGATCGGGCGGCTCTCTCTGCCAGCGAAATGACTGAAATTCCTCCTTGCGACCTTTTCTCACCGCTTCCACCAAACCGGGATCGCCATGATTCACGAAATAAAGGAATGGCGCTTCTTCGCCGTATTCTTCACCCATAAAAAGCATGGGTACATACGGCGATAACAGCATGATGCCGGCCGCCAGTTTCAGTGCCTCAAATGAGACCAACTGCGTCAGCCGTTCTCCCAGCATGCGGTTTCCCACCTGATCATGGGTCTGGATGGAAACGACAAATTGCCTGGCCGGCCGGTCAGCAGAAGAATTCCCGTGTCTACGTTTCCGGTAAATTGAGTATTGCCCATCATAAACAAATCCCTTTTGCAGTGCTTTAACCAGATGGGAAATTTTCCCAAAATCGGCGTAGTAACCTGCGTTTTCACTTGTCAGCAGGGTATGAACGGAATGATGAAAATCATCGGACCACTGGGCGGCAAGTCCGTATCCATGTTCTTCCCTGGGACGTTGGGCACTCATATCAAAAATGGCGTGCACAGAATCCAGCCGCAGGGCGTCGATATGATACTGCTCAAACCAGAAAAGCGCGTTTTCAATGAAATAGTTGCGCACCTCATCGCTGTATTCTTCGTCGAAATTAACGGCCTCTCCCCACGGCGTTTTATATTTCCGGGTAAAGTAAGGGCCGTATTCCCGAAAATAATTTCCTTCCGGTCCCAGGTGATTGTAAACCACATCCAGCGCCACCGCCATGCCCTGTTGGTGGCAGGCGTTGACCAGTTTTTTCAGTTCGTCGGGACCGCCGTAAGAATTTTGGACCGCAAACGGATAAGTGCCGTCATATCCCCAATTCCGTTTCCCCGGGAACTGAGCCACCGGCATAAGCCCAATGGTATTAATCCCCAGCTCTTTCAGATCGGGTATCCGGTGAATGACGGAGTCGAAATCTCCTTTGGGGGTAAAGGTGCCCACATGCAGTTCATAGATAATCATTTCTTCAAGCGCGATTCCCTTCCACTCCTTATCATCCCAGGGAAAGGATGCGTGATCGACGATCCCGGAGGGACCGTGCACCCCCTTGGGTTGAAAATTGGAGGCCGGGTCAGGCCGTTCGCGACCGTCCTGTATCCTGAAATAATAGAAGGTCCCCGGTTCCACATCTTCAACCCGGGCCCGCCAGTAGCCCTTATCATCCTTCTCCATCCTGATTTCCCGTGAAGATGGGGACACGAGAATTGCTTCCATGCTTTCGCGAAACGGCGCCCAGACAATGAATTCGCAATTTCCGCGGCCTAAATAATTCGCCCCGATTTTCATATCATTCCCCCCCTTATCAAATCAGATTGCAAATCCGTTTTCACTAATTCCGAAAGTAATCCCGTTTCTATCCCTGATTTCCCTCCGGGCAGGCTAATGGTCCAGTCCCATCTTCATGGACACAAAATGCAGAAGATCCTTCAAGGTGATGATACCGACCAATTTCCCATTTTCCACAACCATCAGTCGGCTGCTGCCGGTCCGGCGCATTGTGGATAATGCTCTGATCGCGTCATCATGCATATTGATAGTATTATCTTTCGAACACTGGTCCGAAAATTCGCTCACGGTGTGGTTGGTCCATTCTTCACGGTGAATATGCTTAATCTGCTGCAGCGTAATGCATCCCATAAGCTGATCTCCCTGCACGACGGGATACATTTTATAATGGAATTTATAAACGTAATGGTCAACCAGTTCCTCAATCGTCATGGTGGGCGGGACTGTTACCGGATCCCGTTTCATGAAGCGATCCACCTTTTCTCCTTCCAGCTGCTTCTGCATCAGAAGCTGCTGGTAAGACTGCTGGGAGGCTCCCCGCAGGAACATGCCAATGAGGAACCACCATACGCCTCCGATAAAATTTCCGTTGATGAAGCTGAAAACACCAAGAAGGATCAGGAGAATGCCAAATCCGGAACCGATACGGGAAGAAATGCGGGTGGCCCACTGCAAATTTTTCTTCCAGGCCCACAAAGCCGAGCGGAGCACCCGGCCCCCGTCCAGCGGGAAAGCCGGAATCAAGTTAAAAGCGGCCAGCAGCAGATTTATGAAGCCGAGGTACTTCAGCACCCCTTCCACCGGGCCACCAAAAGAACCACTCCCGGCCATGGAGATCAAATAAAAAACCACCCCGATCACAATACTGGCCATGGGACCGGCAATCGCCATCCAGAGTTCGGACTTGGCGCTGTCCGGTTCGCGGGTCATCTCGGCCACCCCGCCAAAAATGAAAAGGGTGATCCCCCGCATGGGCAGTCCAAAGTGACGAGCGACCAGGGAATGGGAAAATTCATGAAATACGATGGAAAAAAAGAGTCCTATGGCTCCTGCAACACCCATCCACCAGTAGGTTAAAGTTGAAAAATTCCTGAAATAATATGGGAACAATCCCTGTGCCAAAGACCAGGTGATCAACACTGCAAGAATAATCCAGCTGAGGTCAATCTTTACTTCGAATCCAAAGAGCTTGAAAAGTTTGAAGCTTTTTCCGAACATGGCTAACCTCTTGTTTAAATTTTGCGAGCAAAGTATCTTTTTAACAATCTGCAGTCCATCTTGTTCAATCGCGTGTATGGCGTGCAATATTTCAGTGTGAAGAGAAGGACACCCGAAAATAAGACACTTCTTCCACACCTTATGGGGCTATAACGTCCGGTGGCAACAAATCACCAAAGAGTCTGCGGTTTCATATCTTGCTGTCAAAAATCTGGCCTGCCCGAAGGATTGCACAAAGAGGGGCGGACCTATGCGAACTTACATAACCGGACTAAACAACCGGCACACATTCTCGTTGAAGCGTTTCAGGGCAGAACGATGCAAAAAATCGGTTTTGCTCAAATCTCTGCTGTTTTTCAAATCCCGGAAAAAAATGCCGGAAGCCAAATTTGCGGTCGTCTCGCCATAGACCTGCACATTAACCTCAAAATCATAATCGAAGCTGCGGATGTCCACATTTGCTGACCCGATAATGGTCAACTGGCTATCGACAATCAGCATTTTGGCATGCAAATTTCCGGCAAGATAGTCGAAGATTTTGACGCCGCTCTCCAGCAATTCATCGTAATAGGATCGCCCCGCCCAGGTAACAAAGGTATGATCTGATTTCCGCGGAGCCAGGATGATGACTTCCACGCCGCGCCTGGCTGCCACCTGCAGCGCTAGATACAGCGCAGGATCGGGAATAAAATAAGGCGTGGTCAAATAAATGGATTTTTTTGCCTGGGAGACGGCTGCAAATACAACTTTATGAATGGCCTGTTCCCTGACATCCGGGCCGCTCGCTACCACCTGCACAATCTCATTTCCCGCCTGATCAATGGGCCGGAAGTATTCTGGCATGAGGAGTTCTTCTCCGGTTGAGAAGTACCAGTCCTCACAGAAAATCCATTGCAACTGGGTCACGGCCGGCCCCTGGATCATCAGATGGGTTTCCCGCCACTTTTTGCCTCTTTTCTTCTCTCCCAAGAATTTCTGTCCGATATTTAGGCTGCCCGTAAAACCTATTTTGTCATCCACCACCAGGAGTTTGCGATGATTGCGCAGGTTTAGGTTCCACGGCTTGGTAAAGGTACGCAGCGGAAGAAAATCCTGCGGTTCTATTCCTCCCTCCCGCAAGCTATTCATAAAACTGCGGTGCCATCCAAGCATCCTGGAGCCCACCGCATCGTAGAGGAAATTGACTTTCACACCTTCGTGTGCCTTCTTCACCAGCAAATCGCGGAACCGCGCTCCCACTTTATCGGGACGAAAAATGTAGTATTCCATATTGATATGATGGCGGGCGCTGAGGATGGCTTCCTCCATTTTTTTATAGGTGTCCCTGGCATCCACCAGGATATCAACGCGGTTTGAGCCCACGGCATCGAACAAACCAAATTTGCGGCTCAGGGAAACGATGTCTTCCAACTCGCGGGGTAATTTTTCTTTATGGGATTGCTGTATTTGAGGTAAATATGAATTAGGGCCATTGATGGACACCATTCCTCTCTGGATTGTGTTGATTCTGTATTTTTCAACCTGGCAACTGAATTTGCCGGTCGTTTCTTTTTTGTAATCACCACCGGCAACAGCAGCCAGGTTGAAAAATACAGAATCAACACAATCCAGAGAGGAATGGTGTCCATCAATGGCCCTAATTCATATTTACCTCAAATACAGCAATCAGCGGCCTGTGATCCGATGCCACTTTTGCCAGCGGCACACTGGATACGTAGGAATCGATCGGCACCAGCTGATCGCTCATGTATATATGATCGAGTTTTAAACGGATCGGCCCCCATTTGAAGGTTGATCCGTGTCTGCCATCGGTCATTTTATATACATCATTAAAGTGAATTGCCAGTTTTCCGTGCACCACAGAAAAAACACGGTCATTGAAGTCACCCAGAACAATTTTCGGCGCCTCCGAATCCGGATCCAAAAGGATGGAGTCGCTCAGCAATTTTTCGCGCTGAAATTTTCTCTCTCTCACCCGGAGGCCCAAATGAACGTTAAAAACATGAAATTCAATAGATCCGTTCACTTTGATGTCAGACCGGGAAAGGCCGCGCGGTTCAATGTCAGAACCGTAGGAAATATCATATTTTTTGGCTTTTTCAATGGGAAAACGGCTCAGCGTAACAATTCCGTATTCCCCATTTTCGGTGATGCGGTTGACACAATAGAAGTAATCCATTCCCAGCGCGTCCGCAATGATTTGCGGCTGATTGTCATGATTACTTCTTCTCAGATTATTGTCAACTTCCTGAAGGGCAATGATATCGGCCTCTTCTCTTTTTAAAATTTCGATGATTCTGTCAAGGCGGTAAACCCTATCCCTCCCAATACCCGAATGGATATTGTACGAAAGAACTTTAAAATCCTGCATAATTAAAAATTCATCCCTTTCATTATGAACTTCAGCTCCAGCTACAATAAATTATAAATTTGCGGATACAATGATCCCTTTTATTCCGCCCCCTCAAAATCCTAACAGTTCTGCGGGAATTTTCCCAACGCCATTTATTTAGTGCAGTAGAATTGATTTTGTTCCTTTTTTTATAAAAATCAGCGTCCTTAAACAGCATCTGGAAATGATTTCCCTGTATTTTATGGTCTTTTTGCCTGATGCAGTTTATCCCGCTTTCTCACCGTCCGGTACCGGGAATCATGGAATCCCCCTCCGCGAGGCCGCCAATTTTCATCAAAAAATAAAAGAGAGATTTTAAAAAGAGAGTAGTATTCCAAAACAGGAAATTTTATCGTCGTTCGCATTGGAAATAAATCCGGCCCGATGGCCGACAACCATTTTATCAAGCATTGCGGCAGGCAAAAACATTATTAGATTTTGAAGATCGCAGGAGCTAGGATTCAGCGGTTTGTTGGGTTGGAACATAATCTTCCAACAGGGGGAAGTTATCAAGGTTTTTGGCGATAGCAGCATCCAGGAAGGAATCGACCCACCAGAAAATATTATACCGCCTCACGTTCAGCCGCAATCGCTGCATGCGGGATTTTCTCTCATCCTCCGGCATATGATAGGCCTGATGAATCGCGTTGGCAACCCCCTCGATATCGTGCGGATTCACCAGAAGCGCGTATTTTTGAAATTGTGCCACTGTACCGGCAAACTCACTGAGGATCAACACGCCATTTCCATCCTGATTGGAAGCGCAATACTCCTTCGAGATAAGATTCATCCCGTCTTTGAGCGGAGTAATAAGCGCAATCTCCGAGGTCCGGTAATAGGCCACCAGTTCCTGCCGGTCCAGACTGCGGAAAATGTAATGGAAAGGCACCCAGCCCGAACGGGTAAATTCGCCGTTAATTTCACCTACCAGCCTTTCAATCTGCTCCTTGAGATGTTCATATTCGGGAATATCCCGGCGGCTTGGCACTACCACCTGCACGAAAGTTACATTTTCCCTCAGCTCCGGAAAACGGCGCAGAGCGTTCTGATATGCTTTCATTCTCTGGGGAATCCCCTTGGTGTAATCCAGCCTGTCCACACCCAGGATTATTTTCCCCTTGGGAATATCTTCATGGATATACCAGGCTTTATCCGCCACTTCTTTGGTGGCGGCGGTTCGGGAAAATTCATGGTAATCGATGCTGATGGGAAAGGCGCCAACCCGGATTTCACGCTTCCCGATTCTTAGCCTGAATACCTGTCCCCCGCCAAACCGCCGGACTTCCTTGAACATAATACGCACGCACTGCATGAAATTCCTGCGGTCCCGCAGGGTCTGGAAACCAAGCAGATCATATTCCAACAGTGCATTGAGAATCTGAAACCGCCAGGGCAGCCGCAGGAAGACATCCGGCGGCGGGAATGGAATGTGCAGAAAAAATGCGACCTGCGATTTGATCCCCATTTTTCGCAGCTCCTCACCCACGCACATCAGGTGGTAATCATGAACCCACACAAAATCTTCCGACCGGTTGTCTTTAATCGTGACTTCGGCAAACTTCCGGTTCACTTCCCGATAAGCCTCCCAATAAATCGGGTCAAAATTGCAGTGATCAATCAAATCGTGAAAAAGGGGCCAAATAATTTCATTGGCAAATCCTTTATAATATTTCTGGATTTCTTCTGCGGTGAGGCTTACCGGTTTCAGGTGGTAGCCAAATTTCTGCGTCTGTTTGGCCAGCAGATCTTCAGTGTCAAGGCCGTCATCTTCCATATTTCCGGGCCAGCCGATCCATACGCCGCCCCGGTTCTTCAACACCGGGGCCATAGCCGTGACCAGTCCGCCTGAACCCGGTTCGACCTGCCACTCATCATCCTGCGCCTTCGAAAGCACGATCGGCAGCCGGTTGGAAACAATAATAAGCCTGTTTTGGGATGAAAATGCAGATTCCATAATTATTCTCTTTCTTGATTATCATTTAATTCAGAAAGACTGGTTTGGGTTTCATTGGTAACGAAAAGCGTCTGGGTAGGATAGGCAAACTCAATTCCTTCCTCTTCAAATTGGCGGTAAAGCTCCAGATTTATGGCTTGATGAATATCCATATATTGATTGTAATCCGGACTCTTCACCCAGTATACCGTTTCATAATTCAAGGATGAGGCGCCATATTCTTTGAAATGAGAACGATCGAAGCGGGCCAGCTCCTGTTTCTCGATAATCTCACGGATCATTCCCGGAATGGCGGCGACTTTTTCGTAGGGAGTCTGGTAAATCACGCCGATCGAAAAAACCACCCGCCGCTCGAACATGCGCTTGTAATTCCGGATCCGGCTCTTCAAAAGATCGCTGTTGGCCATCACCAGTTGCTCACCGGAAAGGCTGCGAAGCCGGGTGGTTTTCAATCCGATATGCTCCACGCTTCCCATATAATCATCAACAATAATAAAATCCCCGATGACAAACGGTTTATCCAGCACGATGGAAAGCGATGCGAAGAGATCCCCCAGAACATTCTGGACCGCCAGGGCGATAGCGATACCGCCGACGCCCAATCCCGCGACCAGCGCAGTGATATCCACACCCAGATTTTCCAGGACAAGCAGGAAGATGACGGTCCACAAAGTCAGTTTTGCCAGAAATCCAAGCGCCGAAAAGGTAGTGACGCTGGCGGCATCTTCCTGCATTTTTCGCTGCTTATAATGTTCAAGCCAGAGTGAGATAATCCCGGATCCCCAGATGGCGCTCTGTCCTAAAAAGGCAATAATAATCAGTCTTGTCAAAACGTCATCCAGGGTCTTGGGAAGGTCAAGTATCAGGCTGCCGAAATAAATGGCCACAATGAAATAGAAGAAGAATCTGATATTATTAAGCATATTTGCAACCAGATCATCCACGCCGGTTTTGGTTTTTTTAGCAAAGGCCCGGACACGCCGATAGACAAATGAAATGATAATGCGGAGCAGCACAAATGCCGCAATGGCAACTCCGATCGCAATAATCCAGTCTTTAACCGAGTTGCCGTAAAACTGCTGTTCAAAAAAGCCCATTTTTCCTCCTCAAATATATCAGGCCAGCCGATTTTTTAGCAGAAATGAATATCAATTTTGTAATTCAAGCCTAAAAAAGAATATCTATCCCTCACTCCGCAGAAACCGGGAATCAGTCAGATTCAGGAAATCTGATCTTTGCAAATCCCAGAAAAATTATATGGATAATATAACAAAAGATTCCAGCCAAAAAAACCACAGTCGCCAGGTCCGGAAAAATTTTTCCAAAAAAACGGATGGGGCGGAGGACAGGAAAACAATCGGATCGAGATTGTCTGAAACGCAGCTTACCAATTCCTGGAAATCAGGTGGTCCTGCCGTTTCATCTAATAGGAGATTTTAGCTGAGTTCGATCCGTTCCCGCTTGTCATACAAAAGGGCGTAAATCAGCGTTAAATATTCCCTGAGGTGCCGGGTGATCAGGAAATTTTCCCGGACAAATTCCTTGGCTTTGTCGCCCATCTGCTCCAGAATATCACGGTTGTGGAGCAGATGGCGGATTCTGAGCGCCGCCCCTTCCGGGGTATTTACCAGGAAACCGGTATGATGATTGATAACCTGAATACGGATTCCCCCGGTATCGCCTCCGATGACCGGCTTATTCTTCCACATGGCTTCGGTGACGGTGAGTCCGAATCCCTCGCGAATGGATTTTTGAATGACAATATCCGAAGCCCTTTGCAGAGCGTTGATGGTGCGGTGAGCATCTCCCGGAAGCAGAAGGATGTGAATGTCCGGATCATCCTGCGCGGCCTGGCGTACTTCGCTTAATACAAGTTCGCCTTCGGGATCATCCGAGGCACCCCCGCCGGCAAGAACCAACTGCAGCGAGGGTATGAATTTCTTGGCCAATTTATAGGATTGAATCACGCCCACCGGATCTTTGAAACGGTCATAGCGCGACACCTGCAGCACCATGGGCCGCTCCGGATCCAGAGTGAAACGTGAATAAACTTCGTTGATTTCCTCCACTTCCAGATCAATGTTTTTTTCGTGCAGGGGATCGATGCTCGGCGGAATCAGATAGACGGGGTGTGGCAGCATCTGGGCAAAAGTGGATAGTGAGAAAATGCTGGCGTCATAATCCGATACAAAATTGCGCAGGTATTTCCATACCGGACGAAACGGTTTGCTGACATCGATGTGGCAGCGCCACACCCACTTACCATGCCGGTCGGGGAAATTCCGGATAAGGGCTGCGGGCTGCGGATCATGAATGAATACAATGTTCGCATTCTCTATTTTTTCTCTCAATATTTCCGCCGTTTTGGCATTGGTTTCTTCATATACCCGGTACTGGTCCTCCGTAATATTTACCCGGTTCCCCTGCATGGCATTGTGAAAATTCTTGGTGCACTGGTAAAAGGTGGACTCGCCGGCAATAACTTCCCAGGAGGTCTCCAGACCCAGCTCCTGCATCAAAGGAACCATTTTATGCAGGATTTCCGCAACACCTCCGCCGATCCGGGTGGAATTCACATGCACCACCCGCAAACCTTTCATGGGGGCCGCAAGCTGCCGCAAGTGTTCCACCACATCCACTCCTGTCACTTCCGCATATTTATCAAGAATATTCATTTCTTCCATGGCTTACCTCTGCAAAAAGTAGTTCTTGAACATTTGGGACAATTCATTTCTTAACTGACTCAGGGAGGAATAATAGGGGTCGATTTCCCCAATCTTTTGCCTCAGTTCCGCATATTCATCTCCGAATTCCAGCAGCCAGTTCTGAAAATCATCAATCGATTCGGGATGACGCCGCCGCGCATCAATCAGATGGAAGAAGATACTTCCCACGGACATCTGCGGTATTATCTCCACAAATTCCTGTGCGTAATGGGCCTTCCGGTGAGTATCGAACACTACGATTTGCGAACGGATAAATTCAAACTGGCGATCGCGGTGGGCCCACACCGGAAAGTCAATCTCATCCAGGCGCTCTTCAATGACTTCGATCAACTCCTGCCGCAGGTCCTCCAGATTGTTATACTCCACCGGATAAATGACAGCCAGTCGTTCCGCCAGAATCCGGTCATGAATTTGATGGGCGGCCCAAATGGCAAAATCGTTGTGATATTCGGGATCGTCAAACCGGGGACGCAGCAGCGTTCCCCAGAAATGATAGTAGATGCTGTCCACGCTGATGGTCTGCAGGTATCCAACCATTTCGCGCAGATTCCTGGCGCGCTGCCCGGTGGCAATCGCTATTAAAGCGCAATCTTTAATAGCAAAAGGAGAATTCACGGGATGCTGATTGTCAATCATATGGCACTCCTTTATTATTCGTGCTGCTTTTCATTTTCATCATAAATCGCAAACCTGACTCCGCCTCGTGGTTTCATTAATCATTTGATTCCGGCACAACTCCGATTTTGTATTTAGCTTACTTTGTCTTTTTTATAATGTTCTGTTTCTTTCCGGACACTCCGGTATAGTTTACCAAAAGCGATTTGATAATACAAATTCCTATAATCGACAGATATTACAAAATCCTGAAATCCGGTGATATTCTTTTCATTATCATTCAGGATTCTAAATCCTGTTCTGCGCACATTAGTTACAGAAAGCCTTTATGCCCTTTTCAAAACTGCAATTAATACATTTTGACGGCTTACATAGTTTCAGCTTCGGAGTGAAAAAGCATTGTCCGAATAAAATTTCTTGAATTGCGTAGTTTTAGGGCAGATATTTAATAAAAAGAATGCACATGTAAATATCATGATAAGGATTACCGCAGACTGAAATGGAAATCATACAACCGACACTTTTATTAAACAAAGAAAAGGCCATCCTGAATATCAGGAAAATGGATCACAAGGCAAAGGAGAACAACGTCCGGTTTCGCCCCCATTTCAAGACCCATCAGTCCGCAGAAATCGGAGATTGGTTTCGGGCGGAAGGCGTCCGTTCGATTACAGTTTCCTCCTTCGACATGGCCGCCTATTTTGCCAGCCACGGATGGGAAGACATCACCGTCGCTTTTCCAGTGAACATCCGGGAAATCCGGAAGATCAATCAACTGGCTCGGGAAGTCCGGCTGGGCCTGCTGGTGGAATCTCCGGAAACCGTTGAGTTCCTATCCCGGCATCTCGGGCATCCTGTCAGCATATGGATCAAGATCGATGTGGGATATCACAGAACCGGCATCGAATGGAATGATTTCGACGCCATCATTCACCTGGCGCAGAATATCACAAAGAGCAGCAAAATGCATTTGAGCGGACTTCTGACACATGCCGGCCACACCTACCATGCCAAATCGCCCGCCGAAATTGAAACAATCTACCGGGATTCGGTTATAATGTTGAAAGAGGTCAGGTTTAAACTGCAGGCGGCAGGATTTACCAGCATACAGATTTCCGTCGGTGACACACCCGGCTGCAGCATTGCGGAAAATTTCGGCGAAGTTGATGAAATCCGTCCCGGCAATTTTGTTTTTTATGACGTCATGCAAATGAATCTCAGATCCTGTTCCCCGCAGGAAATTGCCGTGGCAATGATCTGTCCGGTGGTTACAAAACATGCTTCCAGAAATGAGATCATCATTTATGGGGGAGCCGTGCACCTTTCGAAAGAAAACATCATAGACCACGAAGGGAAACAATTATTTGGACTGGTTTGTTTTTATGACGAACAGCAGGGTTGGAACCGGCCGCTTCCCGGCACCTTCGTCAAGGCCCTTTCCCAGGAACACGGCATTATCCAGGCCAGCCGAGAAATATTCGATCGGATTCAGACAGGCGATCTGCTGGCCATATTGCCAGTTCATTCCTGTCTGACGGCCAATTTGATGCGAAAATACATGACAACCGGTGGAGAGCTTATCCGGACCATGGCAGCGGAGGTTTAAGAAAGATATCCAAGAATTCCAAAGCCCACTTGATGTGCTGATATCCGGTAAAGACCGGACCATCATCCTGGTTTTGAGTTCCAATGGACGGATGCTCTTATGTCATGATCTATCTTTTTCGCAGGACGTCCCCGATTAACAAACAGAGGTTTATGCATTTTCAGGGTTATAAACCCGATATTTCAAAATGGAGCTGAGCGGCTATGCCAATTCATTCATTGCTTCGTATTTTAAATCCCGGCGGCAACAAAATAGAAGATTACATTTTTTCGGCAATTATTGGCATTCTGGCTATTTTGGCGGGAATTGTATTTCAGCTGCTGGTGTATTTTATTTTGCGGCGTCTGAGCAAGCTGGGAAAAATTTCCATCAAAGGGGTCGATCTCCGCATGGAACACTGGAAATATCCTCTTTTGGCCCTCATTCCTGCCATATTTTTCGACATTGTCCTCTCCGGGCTGGTATTCCCCAAAGAAATAAAAAATATCATTCAGCACATCGTTGATCTGTGGATTATCGGTTCACTTGCCTGGTTGTCCATCAAAACGGTGCACATATTCCAGGACCTGCTTCTGAGCCGTTATCAGATAGATGCCCGCGACAATCTTAAAGCCCGCCGTATGGCGACCGGGCTCAGGCTTATCGAGCGTATCGTTACGGTGGCGATTATTCTTATTGCTTTCGCTTTTATGCTAATGACTTTTGCCAAGATCCGCCAGATTGGGGTCAGTCTGCTGGCCTCGGCAGGCGTGCTGGGCATCATTCTGGGGTTCGCGGCCCAGCGAACGCTGGGCACCATATTCGCGGGAATACAGATAGCAATTACCCAGCCCATCCGGCTCGAGGATGTGGTGATTGTGGAAAACGAATGGGGCTGGATCGAAGAGATTACGCTCATGTACGTGGTGGTCAGAATCTGGGACCTGCGGCGGCTCATTGTTCCCATTACCTATTTTATCGAAAAACCATTCCAGAACTGGACCCGTATTTCTGCCGACCTTCTGGGCACTGTCTACCTTTACACGGATTATACCGTTCCGGTTCAGGCCATCCGCGAGGAGCTCTTCCGCATACTGGACAATACGGATATGTGGGACAAAAAAGCCCGCGGGCTCCAGGTGACGAACGCCACCGAACACACCGTTGAGCTTCGTGCCCTGATGAGCGCCGCGGATTCTCCCACCGCCTGGAATCTGCGCTGTCTGGTGCGGGAGGAGTTGATAAAATTCTTGCAGGAGCACTACCAGGAAAGCCTCCCACGTATGCGGGTGGAACTGGAAAAGGACAAACCAACGGAGCAAATCAGCAAAGAGGATTAGCCACATCTCCTTACCCGGGACAATGTCTCAATTTTTGAATAAAATTTTCAGATGAATTGCTGCAAGAAAATAGAAAGAGAAACATCCCATGAAATTTTTATTTTTCATTTTGCCTGCCCTGCTTTTTGTGCACTGCTCCCGGACCTCCCAGAATTCCGAAAAGGCGGGCCGTCAGTTGAATACGCTCTTCGAAGAATATTTTGAAGAATGGCTGCCCCTCTTCCCGGTGGAAGCCGCCCTATCCGGCATCACGGACAACGAAAAGTATCTGCAAAAAATTTCCGCAATCGATCCAGCCCAACTCCCGGAAGGCGATAGAATCAACTATCACACATTCGTATATGAATTGAAAACCAATCTGGAGTCCCTGCGCTATAACGATCACCTCATGCCGATTAACCAGTTCAGCTCCATGACGCTTATCTTCCCCCTTCTGGGTTCCGGTTCGTTCGTTCAACCCTTTAAAACCCCTGAAGACTATGATGCCTTTCTGGGGAGGATTACCGGATTTCAGCAGTGGGTCGATACCGCCATTGTGAATATGCGGGAAGGCATGAAACTGGGAATTACCCAGCCCAAATTCATCATGGAGAAGGTGCTGCCTCAATTAAAAGACCAGATCGTTCAGAATGCGGAAAAAAGCAGTTTCTTTGATCCGGTGCATAACCTGCCGCCCGGATTTGAAAATGGCGAAAAAGAGGAACTTACTATCCGCTACAAAAACGCCATCGAGCAACAAATCATTCCCTCCTACCGCAAATTGTATGATTTCATCAAAAATGAATATCTGCCGGCTTGCCGGACTTCTGCCGGCCTGTCGGAACTCCCGGACGGAAAAGCATGGTATGCTTGGCAGGTCCGGAAATGGACCACCTCCCGGCTAATTCCTGAAGAAATTTTTGAGACCGGGGTCAGTGAAATCGAACGGATCGAGGGACAAATGATGGGAATTCTGCTTCATGTTGGGTTTCCAGGTAATTTGAGTGAATTTTATGGACATCTGCGCACCGATCCTCGTTTTTATTTCAACCGCCCGGAAGAATTGCTGGAGGGGTATCAAAATCTCAAAACAGTGGTTTCACAAAAACTGCCGGAATACTTCGGGAAGCTGCCCAGCACGGATTTTGATATCAAAAGGGTGGAGGCTTTCCGGGAAACAACCGCCGCCGGGGCAGAGTACTGGCCTCCGGCTGCGGATGACAACCGTCCGGGCATCTTTTATGTGAATACATACGATCTTTCCTCGCGTCCGCAATATCTGATGACATCAACCTTTTTGCATGAAACCATCCCCGGTCATCACCTCCAGATTGCGCTGCAGCAGGAACAAACCGCTCTGCCAAGGTTCCGCCGCTACAAATATTATGATGCATTCAGTGAAGGATGGGCGCTCTATTGCGAAGAGCTGGGGCAGGAAATGGGCGTGTATGAGAATATCTATCATTACTTTGGAAAACTTTCGGATGAAGCGGTTCGGGCGGTGCGGCTGGTAGTGGACGTGGGGCTGCATTTTCACGATGAGTTGCTGCGGGAAGGAAGCATCCCGCTGAATGTTCTGGCGGAAAGAATGAATCGCTGGGTCGGGGAACAACTGAAGCCGGGTCCGGAAGAAATATGATAAAGCCGTACCCGCTCTGACACCCGGCCGATGTTGAAAAACCAGGGACCGAATGCGGAACGAAAGGACATTTAGCCGCAGGGCAATTCAATTAATCCGAAATCAGCCCCTAAAGTTGGTATCTTTATAAAGAATCCGGTGAATTATTTTCAACTAATATCAAATTTTACAAACTTTAATCTTGATTTTATCAGAATATTTAATAAAATTTATATATAATTTTTGAACACTTGTTCAGCTTGCTGGTTTTGTGGTGAGTGAGTAACAAATTGTTCTATGAGTATATTTTAAACGGAGGTTCAGTATATGGCAGAGCGTGAAACCGGCACTGTCAAATGGTTTAACGAGAGCAAAGGCTTCGGTTTTATCACTCGTGAAAAAGGCGAAGATGTTTTTGTTCACTACAGTGCCATTCGCAGCGAAGGCTTTCGGTCGCTTGAAGAAGGCCAGCGTGTGGAATTTACGGTAGGACAGGGTAAGAAAGGTCTGCAAGCTCAGGATGTAGTCATTCTTCCATAAAACAGACTCACTCGTCACAGAATATCAGTACGATTATTTAAATGATGGATTCTATTTGAAATTTACCGGTAAAATAAGAGGGCAGGCAGAATAGACTGCCCTTTTTATTTGTTGAATAAATTTCTCCAGGCATCGTGCTGATTCTTCCAACACCTTCTCCATCTTGATTGATGGGGCAAAGGAATCATATATCGGTTGCCTCTTAACAGCCGGGGTAGACTATACGCCTGTTTACCATACCCCTGATCTGCAGGAAGTCAGCCAGGGATTACAGGTATCAGTTTTTTAAAAAGAGCGGAACTTAACGTCCTTTCGAACTTAATCATTTTGATGAAATAATAAAGACATCGAATGAATTTTCAGACAATTTTTTTGAGAATAATCCGGCCTGGACCGAGGGCGTTCTTCCTGCGAAGAAAAAAGCGCGGCAATCATAAGGATGCAATGAAAAGCATGAATTGAGGCAAACATGAACTGTCCGGTCTGTAAAAAAACAATGATTATCCTGGAATTTGATCAGGTGGAAGTGGACTATTGTCCCTCTTGCCAAGGCGTCTGGCTGGATCAGGGGGAACTGGAATTACTGCTTCAGAATCATGAAAGAGCGCTGGATCTGTCCGATATCCCCGGTTCAAAAAAAGGAGAGCGCCGCTGTCCGCGATGCACCAAGAAAATGCGCAAGGGGAATTTTCCCGGTACGCAGGTGGAAGTTGACATTTGCCCGCGGGACAATGGCTTATGGCTGGACAAGGGCGAACTGGCACAAATCGCAGAAGCCCGCGCATCTCAGGAGGCGGTGCAGCATGTCAAAAATTTCTTTTCCGGATTATTCAAAGAATAATAAACAGGATATGGAGGAATAAATGATTGCATTAATCATTGTTTTGGCAATAGTCATTTTTATCATTTTCTGGCTTATCGGAATGTTTAACGGTTTGGTGCGGCTGCGCAATCAGGTGAAAAACGCCTGGTCGCAGATAGACGTTCAGCTCAAACGGCGCCACGACCTTATTCCAAACCTGGTGGAAACCGCCCGCGGATATATGAAGCATGAACGGGAGACACTGGAATCCATCACCAAAGCGCGCAATCTGGCGGTGCAGGCCAATAGCGTCGCGGAACAGGGGAAAGCGGAAGGGGAGTTGAACAATGCACTCAGCCGCTTCTTAATGGTTGTTGAAAATTATCCGGACCTGAAGGCAAATCAGAATTTTCTTGCCCTGCAGGAAGAGCTGACCTCTACCGAAAACAAGGTGGGATTTGCACGTCAGTTTTATAATGATCAGGTTTTGCGGCTCAATACCAAAATTGAAAGCTTCCCTACCAATTTAATGGCCAATACCATGGGATTCAAGCAGGCCGATTTCTTCGAGATCGAGTCAGCAGAGGAAAGAGCGGTGCCCAAGGTGCAGTTTTAAACTCAGGATTCGTGGAATATCAATGTCGGCTATCGCTGTTCTGTACCGATCCTTTTTCCAATTTGACAGCGAATAACCCGGCTAAAAAGGATTTCATATGTGGGAAGTCATTCAAATAAACAGACGTAAATCGGTTTTCCTGATGGCCGGCCTGGCGCTCATCCTGGCGGCGCTGGGTGCCCTGATAGGGTATTTCGTTCAGCCCGCCTATCCGGCAGATTCCGTTTTTTACGGAATTCTGGGCGCCATGATCATCTGGATAATTATGATGCTGGCCAGTCTGGCCGGAGGAGAACAGATACTGCTGGCCACCGCCGGCGCCCACGAAGTGAAGAAAGAAGACGCCCCCCAGCTCTACAACATCGTGGAAGAGATGAAGATCGCCTCCGGACTACCGGCTATGCCGCGGGTCTATATTATCGATTCTCCGGTGCCCAATGCATTCGCAGTCGGGCTCAAACCCGAACGGGCCGCGGTGGCGGTCACCACCGGGCTGATGGCGAAATTGAACCGCGATGAATTACAGGGGGTCCTCGGCCACGAGATCGGCCATATCAACAACCGGGACACGCTGTTCATGACCCTGGCCGGCGTGACGGTCGGCGCGGTGGTGATTATTGCCGACCTGTTCCTGCGCGGATTGTGGTTCAGCGGGGGCTCACGGCGGCGTTCCAGCCGGGACAGCGGCGGACAGGGCACAATTATTATCCTGATTGTCAGTATCGTGCTGGCGATTCTGGCGCCGCTACTAGCGCAGCTCCTCTATTTTGCTACTTCCCGCAAACGGGAATACCTGGCCGATGCCAGTTCCGCTCAATATACCCGGTATCCCGAAGGGCTGGCTTCCGCGCTGGAAAAAATTTCGACGGGGCAAAGCAAGAATTTTTCAAAGAGCCGGACGCTGGCGCCCATGTATATCGTCAATCCCATGGCGGCTGCCGGCGGCGTGTCCGGATTATTCAGCACCCATCCGCCCACGGAAGACCGCATCCGCATTTTACGGGGAATGGCAAAAAGTTCTTCCCTGCGGGCCTATGAAGAAGCCTATGAAAAAGTCCACAATAATAAAGGGGTAATTGACAGTGTTAGTCTCGGCGCTGCCAAGGAACAGGGTATCCGGAATCCGTCAGCAACTCCGGCCGATCATGACCCCCGTAAGGGCCTGCGGCAGGCAAAGGATATTCTTCATAAAACGGCAGGATATGGTTTGATCAATTGTGCATGTGGTTTGACCATGAAGATTCCGCCCAATTTCAACAGGCAATCGGTCACCTGTCCCCGCTGCGGACGGGAGCATAACGTGGCTGCTGAACTTCTGGCCGTTTCGGAAGCACTGAATCACATTCCCGATAAATAAGTCCGGCGCTGCCTGCAACTTGATATGGTTTCAAACAATCCGGCACAGGAAAGCGTATTGCGGGAACTGATCCTTCCTTGATTTCAGATTTTCGGTTACGAAGGGACTTCAAATAAATGACGCTTGCCAATTCATTTTGCACGGAAGTCTCACATTTCGCGCAGAAGGGATAACCGGGAAGGGCAGAATTTCAGCTTCTCTCCTGCGCTCATTCCAGCGAAGCAGACGCTTTAGTTTTGACGAAAATATTCCAGGACAAATTCCAGCGCTTCCGGCGGTTTCATTCCGGCGGTTTTGCGGCGCAGGAAGGAGGCATCATCCAGGTCCTCGGGGGAAAGGATTTTGTGCCGGATGTTGATCGCCGGAAACAGCCTCCGCTCGGCGCATTCCCGACTGAGTACCAGATCCAGATTGCCGGTACCCTTGAACTCCTGGAAAATAACCTCGTCCATGCGGCTGCCGGTATCGATCAGAATTGATGCCATAATGGACAGGGATCCCCCGTTTTCCAGATTGCGGGCGGCGCCAAAAAATCTGCGGGGCAGATCCAGTGCATTGGCCGCCAGTCCTCCGCTCAGCGTTTTGCCTCCGGAAGTGGTATCCTTATTGAAGGCCCGTCCCATACGGGTGAGCGAATCGATTAATATCAGCACATCCCTGCCGAATTCCACCCGGCGCATCGCCATGTTCATGGTCAGATAGGTCATCCGCAAATGATTATCCACGTCCTGATCCGCCGAGGAGTGGAATACCAGCGCTCCGGGAAGGTCCCGCTGAAAATCGGTCACCTCTTCGGGCCGTTCATCGATGAGGAGCACAACCACCTCTACCTCGGGATCATTTTTGCAAACCGCCTTGGCAATGTGCTTCAGTATGGTGGTCTTTCCTGCCTTGGGAGGCGAAATGATCATTCCCCGCTGCCCTTTCCCAACCGGAGTAAATAGGTCCATCGCCCGGCCGGTGTAGTCTCTGGGCTCCATGGTCATCACCAACTGTTCCTCGGGATCGATGCTGATACCTGATTTAATATCGGGGATTTTCAGATATTCCTCGGGCGTCACGCCATTACATTTCAGGACATTTGTCACCGGGGCGCTTTTACCCCGCGCCTGGGGAGTCCCGACCTCAGCCACGATGTGCAATCCCTCGCGGAGTTTATAGCGCCGGATAATCTCTGCGGGAACATAGGCATCCCCGTTTTTAATTTGGAAATTATGTTTCTCATCCCGTAGAAAACCGTATCCTTCAGGCAGAATTTCCAGAATTCCCTTTCGATTTTTACTCTTCATTATATCTAACCTTTCATTTTTTTATTTGGAAGCCCCGCTGACAATTCCTCTGACAGGTTTCCCTTATTCCCGACCGTTCAGGCTTTCCGCTGATCATCCGGAACCGGGGAAATGTTACCCATCCCGAAAAGAGGCATGAGTGATCGTGGCAAATAAAACCGCCGGGGAATAACTTCTATTTTATCAACTCCTGGATACATCAAATATAACAAAAATTTACTTGATATTTTTCCGAAAATAAATTTATTTAAATAATTAAGGATTAGAAACTTGGAATTTATTTTATTGTTTCACGAGGGATATGTTTTTTTCGAAAAAAGATTTTTATGAACAATAAGATTTCCTTACAAGGAGGCATTTATGAGTTACCTTCCTGACCCAAAACGGTATGAAGCGATGAAGTATGACCGCTGCGGCCGGAGCGGATTGAAATTGCCGGCCGTTTCATTGGGATTATGGCACAACTTCGGAGGCGTGGACGAATTTGAGAACTCGAGGGCCATGACCCGCAAGGCTTTTGACCTGGGGATTACCCATTTCGATCTGGCCAACAACTATGGTCCGCCCTACGGCTCCGCGGAAGAGACCTTCGGCCGGATATTACGCAAAGACCTGATAACACACCGGGACGAGCTTATCATTTCCACCAAGGCAGGGTGGGATATGTGGCCCGGCCCCTACGGCGACTGGGGTTCGCGAAAATACCTGATCGCCAGCCTGGACCAGAGCCTGAAAAGAATGGGTTTGGAATACGTGGACATCTTTTACCACCATCGTCCCGACCCTGAAACGCCCATCGAGGAAACCATGGGAGCGCTGGATCAGATTGTGCGGCAGGGCAAAGCCCTGTATGCCGGAATATCCGCCTACAACCCCGAACAGACGCGCGAGGCCGCACTCGTCCTTCAGGAACTGGGCACACCCCTGCTGATCCACCAGCCGCGCTACAACTTGTTTGACCGGCAGGCGGAGGACGGACTGCTGGATACCCTTATGGCGGAAGGCATCGGCGCCATTGTTTTCTCTCCCCTGGCGCAGGGACTATTGTCCGACAAATATCTGAACGGAATCCCCGAAGCATCACGCGCCGCCCGTGAAGGGACTTATCTGAGCAGGCAGGATGTCACTGAGAAAAGGGTGTCACAGGCCCGGCAGTTGAACGATCTGGCTCAAAAAAGGGGCCAGACGCTGGCGCAAATGGCGGTTGCCTGGATTCTTCGTCAGCCGGCCGTTACCTCCGTGCTGGTGGGGACCAGCAGAGTGAAACAGGTGGAGGATAATGTCGCCGCTTTGCAGAATCTCAATTTTGCTGATGAGGAATTGACAGCCATCGAGGATATATTGGAATAGCGCCTGGCCGATCATTTTCTGATCAAATGCAGAGAAACCTCCTTTATTTTATAGGGAGGTTTCCATTTATAAAGGCTGCCGGGAATCTCTTTCGCATGACAATAGCCTGGACCTTTCACGCAGAACCGCCGCATCAAAAAATTGCTAATGGTGTTCCGGTTCCCTGGGATGAAGCAGTTTTGCCACCAGCCCCGTCCAGCCGGTCTGGTGGGAGGCGCCCAGTCCCGCCCCGTTATCACCGTGGAAATATTCATGAAAGAGCAGGTAATCCCGGAAGTGCGGGTCTTCCTGCATCTTGTGATAACCTCCAAAAACGGGCCGCCGGCCGTTTCCATCCCTCAAAAAAATTCTGCACAGCCGGCCGGTAAGTTCAATGGAGACTTCTTCAATGGTGATGTACTTTCCCGAGCCGGTGGGATATTCAATCTTGAAATCATCACCGTAATAATGATGGAATTTCTGCAGGGATTCAATCAGCAGAAAATTAACCGGAAACCAGATGGGCCCTCGCCAGTTTGAATTCCCTCCGAAAAGATTGCTGTCCGATTCGGCCGGCTGGTAGGAAACCGAAAACGTCTCCCCGTTATGATAAAAATTGTAGGGGTGCGCCTGGTGGTAGCGGGAAAGCGCCCGGATACCGTAATCGGAAAGAAACTCGTTTTCGTCCAGCATGCGGTATAACAGTTTTTTCATGCGGTGGCCGCGCAGCAGGGAGAGTAGTCGGCGATCGCCGGATCCGGCTTCGTGCCAATGGGATACCAGACTGGCCATTTCCGGTTTGTGAGCCAGAAACCATTCCATGCGTTTTTTGAATTCCGGGACATGCGCCAGCAGTTCCGGCTCCAGGGTCTCGACGGCAAACAGCGGTATCAGACCCACCATGGACCGGATGCGCAGGGGAATGTGATTGCCGTCCGGGAGGTGAAGCACATCGTAGTAGAATTCATCCTGCTCATCCCACAGGGAAATTCCGTCGGTGCTGAAATGGAACATGGCTTTTGCGATATATAGAAAGTGTTCAAAAAATTTTGTGGCAAGGTCCTGGTAGACCGGATTTACATAGGCCAGTTCCAGGGCAATCCGCATCAGGTTCAGACAGTACATCGCCATCCAGCTGGTACCATCGGACTGTTCGATATGCCCGCCCGTGGGAAGCGGCTTGCTGCGGTCGAAGAGCCCGATATTATCCAGCCCCAAAAACCCGCCCTGAAAAATATTGCGGTTCTCCTCATCCTTCCGGTTCACCCACCAGGTAAAATTGAGCAGCAGTTTATGAAAGACACGCTCCAGAAAATCCAGATCGCCCTTGTTGCCGTTGTGCTTTTTATCGATCTTGTATACCCGCCAGGCCGCCCAGGCATGCACCGGCGGATTGACATCCCCGAAAGCCCATTCATAGGCGGGAAGCTGGCCGTTGGGATGCATGTACCATTCATGAATGAACAGCAGTAGCTGGTCTTTGGCATAGGCGGGATCGATCAGGGAAAACGCGAGGCAATGGAAGGCGGAATCCCAGGCAGCGTACCAGGGATATTCCCATTTGTCCGGCATGGAAATGATGTCCGCATTTTTGAGATGCAGCCATTCGCGGTTGCGGCCCTTCCAGCGCTGCGGAGGCGGCTGCGGCAGTGGCGGGTCCCCCTCCAGCCAGCGGGTCACATCGTAATCATAAAACTGTTTGGACCAGAGCATTCCGGCGAAAGCCTGCCGCTGAACGTTCCGCATATCCTCATCACTGAGCCCGGCCTGCAGGTCGGCGTAAAAATCATCCGCCTCTTTTTTCCGCTGCGCGAACAATCTGGAAAAGCCGCCGAAGGGCTGCGAAATTTCTTTGTCGCACAGCCGCAATTGTATTTCAAACGAGCCCCCGGCCGGCAGGGTGAAATTATAATGCAGGGAGGCACGCGTTCCGTTTTTCTCCGGATTGACAGCATTCACGTCACCCTTTACAACATATTCATGAAACTCGTCCTTGAAATAGCCTTTCAGGCCCGTCTGCCCGTACAGACGGCGTCCATTGGTCTCATTATCGCAAAACAATAACTCCGGGTTTTCCCGGAAATAAAGCCAACGATCACCCAGATGCGGGTGCTGCAGCCGGAGGACTCCCTTTCCCTCCGGTTTTATAAGCGGTCTTTCCTTCATCAATCCCGGGGTCCAGGTATTCCGGAACCAGATCAGGGGCAGCAGATGCAGCACGGCTGCCTCCGGCCCGCGATTGAAGGCGGTGATCCGGATGAGAATGTCTTCCGGGTCCGCTTTGGCATATTCCATAAAAACGTCAAAATAGCGGTCCTCATCAAAAACACCGGTATCGATCAGCTCAAATTCGGGCTGATTGCGCCCGCGCCGCCGGTTTTCCTCCACCAGCAGATCATAGGGAAAGGCCGCCTGCGGATATTTGTAAAGCATTTTCAGATAGCTGTGGGTAGGCGTGCTGTCCAGATAATAATAGATTTCCTTAACATCCTCGCCATGATTTCCCTCATCGCCGGAAAGCCCGAACAGCCGTTCCTTCAGGATGGGATCCCGGCCGTTCCACAAGGCCAGAGAAAAGCAGAGAAACTGCCGGTCATCGCTCAGTCCGCCAATGCCGTCTTCCCCCCAGCGATAGGCTTTGCTCCGCGCCATATCGTGGGTGATATAATCCCACGCGGTGCCATTGGGACTGTAATCTTCCCTCACAGTGCCCCATTGCCGTTCAGTGAGATAAGGACCCCATTTTCCCCAGGCGGCTTTTCCTTCCTCGGCCTGCTTCAGACGATTTTTTTCGGCTTTCATGACTTTCTCCGCGAAAAACAATTTTCTGGCAAAAACTGAAATATGAAGAAATATAGAGAGAGATTTTCAGACAAACCATGATAAACTGGCGGGGAAATAGGATCCGGGTAAAATTTTTTGGAAATCAAAAGGAAGGCGAAGCCCATGTAGTCCTTTTTGGGGAGGGCAGGGAGACAAAAAAACCTCCTCCCCGGATGAGAGGGAAGGAGGCCTTTTCTTTCGAGGTACACATTTCTTACTGAAGCGTGACCGATCCGATATTCTTATCCTTACCGGTGGTTACTTCCACGCTGTCCTGCGTAAAGCTGCGGTCCGCCGTATCCCTGATCGACACCGTGTAATATCCCGCCTGCAAATAGGCCAGCATAAAATTACCGCTGAGGGTATCCACCATGGTTGATGCCAGGGTATCATCGTTCTGTATCGCGTAGGCGTAAGGCCCATCCTGCGGATTGGTTATATTTCCGGAGATGGAGCCGGTAATGGCTTTAGGAACGACCCGGAGATGGGGTTTCAATTTATAGCCGTGCGGATTCCAGCGCGGACCGGTCACAACAATGGAGCGCTGCACGTCAAAATCGATTACCAGTTCATAGGTTGAACCCGGTTCCACGACAAAATCCGGTCCCATCTTGAGTCCGGTCTGCGCGCCGCTGGGCACTGTCAGCGGCCAGGATTTGCCGTCGACCACAACTTCCGCGCTGTCTATCATCAGCCGTATCTGCATATAATGTCCCGCAGGTATCTGCGCGTCCCCCAAAACGATGGACTTTCCGTTATTCCATTCCAGCAGATTCACTGTTTGGGGTTCCGATTTTACCACCACCCAGTTTGAATCGATATTGGCGGCGATTTCCGAAAACGTAATATTCACCGCGTCATACGACGCAGGCGCGTCAGTCAGCAATATTTTCAGGGTTCCGTTTTCGGAAGAACTCGCTGCTGTGGAAGAAGTATCCTTCTGGCATCCATTTAAAATAAAGAATGCAATAAATCCAAACATCAACAACACTTTCGTGTAACGCATATCAAATTCTCCTTATATTTTTCTCATCCCTGCACAGGACGTAAATATAAGACACATATTGTGCCAAACATAGAAATGATTGATGCCGCCCTGAATATCTAAAAAATTTCAGGGGCACAGAACAGTCTTGCAGACGAAAACTGTGTAAAATATGACCACCAGCGTGTGCAGTTTTGTTTATCCGCAATGAGAAGGCCATTTTCCGGAACTGTCTTGCCGCCATTTTTTTGCTTTTCTCTTTTTTTCCGGAATTGAATTCCCTAAAATGACCATCCGGTTTGAGAATCTTTTGTCCATTTTTACCGCAGCAGACTCTTATCGGCTGCCAGAATCAGATCCTATTTGCAAACATTCAGAACCAGTCAGGAAGGAGACAGCATCACATGAAAAATAATATTTACAGGTTCTTTTCTCTCATGATCGGGATATTATTGATGACTTATCTGCCAGCGAAAAGCTGCACGAATTTTTTGATTTCCAAAGGCGCCACACAGGACGGCTCGACCATGATATCCTACGCCGTGGACTCCCACGAACTTTATGGGGAACTATACTACTTCCCTGCCGCCCACCATCAGCTCGGCAGCATGCGCGACATTTATGAATGGGACACTGGCAAATATCTCGGCCAGATCAAAGAAGCGGAATTCACCTATTCGGTGGTCGGCAATATGAACGAGTATCAGGTGGCAATCGGCGAGACAACTTACGGCGGCCGGGAAGAGCTGGTTGACACTACGGCCATAATGGATTACGGCAGCATGATCTTCATTGCCCTGCAGCGCGCCAAAACCGCCCGGGAAGCAATCCGGGTGATGACCGGTCTCGCCGCGGAATACGGCTACTGCAGTGAGGGAGAATCCTTCTCGATTTCCGATCCCAATGAAGTCTGGATCATGGAAATGATCGGGAAGGGTCCGGGAAATAAGGGTGCCGTGTGGGTAGCCCGCCGGGTGCCGGACGGCTACATCTGCGCCCACGCCAATCAATCCCGCATCCGCCGGTTTCCGCTTCACGACAAAGAGAACTGCCTGTATTCCCCGGATGTGATTTCCTTTGCCTGGGAAAAAGGATATTTCGACGGCAAAGACGAGGAGTTCAGTTTTGCAGATGCCTATGCCCCGCCGGATTACGGCGCGCTGCGTTTTTGCGAAGCCCGGGTATGGAGTTTTTTCCGCCGCGCGGCACCATCCCTGAATCTCTCCATCGATTATGTGAAGGGCGAAAAGGGTGCGGAGCCCATGCCGTTGTGGATCAAACCGGACAAAAAGCTTTCGGTTCATGATGTCATGAACCTGATGCGCGATCATTTCGAAGGCACCTATTTTGATATGACCAAAGACGTGGGCACCGGCCCCTATGCCCTGCCCTACCGGTGGCGGCCCCTTACCTGGAAAGTAGACAGCGTGGAATATTGCAATGAGCGGGCGACCTCCACCCAGCAAACCGGCTATTCATTCATCGCCCAATCCCGCTCCTGGCTGCCTAATCCCATCGGCGGCGTATTCTGGTTCGGGCTGGACGATACCTACAGCACGGTTTACACTCCCATGTATTGCGGAATCCAGCGGGTCCCGAAAAGCTACGCGGTGGGTACCGGCTCCTTTGATGAATTTTCCTGGGATTCCGCTTTCTGGGTTTTCAACTTCGTGTCCAACTATGCCTATTCCCGTTACAGCGATATGATCAAAGATATTCAGAAGGTGCAGGCTGAACTGGAGGCAAAATTCCTGGCCGAACAACCCGAAATCGACAAGGCGGCGCAGGCGCTCTACAGCAGCGCACCCCAACTGGCCCGCGATTATCTCACGAAATACAGCACCGCGCTGGGGGATTCCGTGACCCGCCGCTGGAAAAAACTGGGTGAGTTTCTCATCTATAAATACCTGGATGGCAATGTGAAGGACGAATTCGGACGCGTCACCCATCCCGGGTATCCGGATTCCTGGTACCGCACCATCGTGAAGGATACCGGGGATCATTTTAAGATGAAAAAACTGGAGGATGAAAAGGAGAGTCACTAAATGATTGCGGCGGAAGCGGTGCGGAAATGTCTATTGCATTTCTTGAATAACCGGTTCACGAACTTAGTGTGGCGCAGCATTTTCCGAGGCAATTAATAATTTTGCCTGGCCATTAAAACCGTCTTTTCAGATTACCGGACCGCCTCGGCAGACCTGCGGGCTGTCCGGTATTTTTATTCTGCGCCATCTGCAACGATTCCGGCAAACCCGACTTTTTCCGGCTGCTTCCTTCCTACTTCCCTTCGCCGATTCCGAACCGCAATTTACAGTCAGATCCATCCTGATTTGAATGAACTCCCGAATTCAGTCGACGATATTTAATAGAGCACGATGCATGAAACATCTCTTCTCGTTGACTAAAAACAGCCTGGCCATTAAGGGAGAATTCATGAACCGGCAACTGAACCGGAGCGTGATTTTGCCGGCTATTTTCTGCGGAATTCCATTTTGCGTCGGAGATTGAAAACAACACACGTTTTTGTACTGGTCTTCATCTAATCCGTCGCTACTTTGATCTCCCTGGGTTGCGAATGACCTGTTTTAGGAAGCGTCAGTTTCAGAACACCGTTGCTGAAATGCGCCTCAATATGATTGGGATCGATCGCATTGCCAACCGTGAAGGAGCGCTGAAAATTGCCGATATTGTACTCCGAATGGACCAGTTCATACCCTTCCGGGGACTCCGGCTTTACATCCGCTTCCACCGTGAGAATGTTGTTCTCCAGAGAAACATGAATGGAATGCTCGTCCGCACCAGGCAGGTCCAGCACAATCTCCAATTTTTCCCTCGCCTCCAGGATATCGGCCGGCGGTACAAAGCCCCTCTGCAAATCGCCGGCATAACCGTCCCGCGCGGCTTCCCGGCGCCGTATATGCTGATTTTTATCTGGCATCGCTGCTTTCCTTCTTTTTAGAGATTTGTCTTGATTTCAATTTTCTTCCGCCCGGCGCTTTCCAGGCGGGACAGGCTGATGCGGATAATCCCGTTTTTGTATTTCGCCTCTACCCGCTCGCTGTCCACCATGAAAGGCAGCCGGATGGCCCTTCGGAATTCCCCGACCCGGCGCTCCTGGCGGTGGAACGCTTCTCCGCTGCGGAGCTCCCGTTCACCGCGTGTGCCGGTAATTTCCAGAGTGTCGTCCGAAACAAAAATGTGAATGCCTGCCGGATCAATACCCGGTAATTCCGCCATGACAATTACCGACTGTCCTTTGGTATAAATATTCACCGGCGGGTATACGCGGCGTCTTTCGCGGGGAATGTCTTCGTAAAGGCTCTCGAACAAGTTTTTCATTTCCCTGCGGACAAGGTCCACATCTGCCCACGGATTGTGATATCCATAATCCATCATGTTCATAACAGAACCTCCTCTCTTCTCCTGATTTCTTGTTTCCCGGATTTAATAGCTAAAATTTTACTTTTCAGTTCTGAATAAGTTCTGGAATTCCCGGCCGTCCAATTTCTAAAACGGATTATTTCGCGGCATATTTTCACTTTTTTGGTTTTGAATGGTGAGTAATTGTGTTAAATTTTATTCAACAATATTCAGCATTTATCAAAGTTTGTCTGCTTCATTTGAAAGAAAAAGGGATTGATTTCATCCGAAAATAGCCGGAGTAATGCCACAGGACAGATCAAGGAATCAACTTCTTATTAAACGAACTATTTTTTATCTGCATTCATTTTGTTAGTTTTGAATTATCTTTTCTATCTGCTTTATAAAATCGGATTAACTGTTAAAAATATGGAGGTTCGCATGAAGAAACTGCTGTGCATTCTTTCAGTTGCTGTTCTGTTTTTTATGATGAGCGCCGGGCTCCATGCCCAGGATTTGCGGAAAGGCAGCCAGGCCTATCAAAAGGAGACAGACAGGAAGCATCAGGATGTGGAAATCATATTCCGGGTGAAGTGGGACGGACGGATCATTCCCGGCATCAAAAAAGTCAGCGGCCTGAAACGCAAAACAGAGGTGATAACCAACCGGACCGGCGGCGATCCCAGCCTTCAGCGAAAATCTCCCGGCCTCACCGAGTATCAGCCGATCGTCATCGAAAGGCCGCGCTCTTCCGACACCGCCTTTGAGCAATGGGCCAATAAAGTGTGGAATTTCGGCTCCGGTCTGGGAGCGGAAGTCTCTTTGAGAGATTTCCGGAAGAACATTATCATTGAGCTGGCCACGAAGGATGGCAGGGTCCTGATGGCTTTTAAGGTTTACCGATGCTGGCCTTCTGAATATGAGGCGCTTTCTGCCCTGGATGCGGATGACAAGGAATCCCTGGCCACCGAGAAACTAGTTCTCGAGCATGAAGGCTGGGAAAGAGACTATAGCATCAGATAGAACCATCAAATCATTTTCCCGCCTTGACATTCCACCTTTGATAAGGGTGATGGCTAAAAAGGCGGGAGGGGCGCACTGATTTTCTGATCTTCGTTAAAGAAGAATTTTTGCCAACTCCAGTCTCGAACTGATTTGAAGGCTTCTGCCCACTCAGGAATTTCTGAAAGGGCGGCAGTTTCGTATGAGATTCAAATAAATCAAGCAGACTAAAATTTTCAGGAGGATGTTATGAACCGAAAATCAATTTTATTGGCAGTGTTTATTTTCAGCGGCTTTATTTTCGCCAGTCTTTCATTGAACAACGCCAGTGAATTTACCGTGAATCCCCAACGCTTCGACCCCTATAAACAGTTCAAATTCCGGGTCAAATGGGACGGGCGCTATGTTCCCGGAATCATAAAAGTGAGCGGATTAAACAGAAACACGGAAGTCGTGGAAAACCGCCAGGGCGGTGAACCGAGTAATATCCGGATGATGCCGGGACGGACCACTTTTGAGCCGCTTGTGCTGCAAAGGGGCCGCACCCACGACACGGCTTTCGAACAATGGGCAAACAAAGTGTGGAATTTGGGAAGCGGCCTGGGAAGCGAGGCATCCCTGAAGGACTTCCGCAAAGACATCATTGTTGAACTTTATAACGAAGCCGGGCAGCTGGTCATGGCCTTTAAGGTTTACCGCTGCTGGCCTTCCCGTTACAGCGCTCTGGGTCCGCTGGATGCCAACAGCAGTGCTATCGCCACGGAAACACTGGTTCTGCAGAATGAAGGATGGGAGCGGGATTACGAGGTCGTCGAGCCCACGGAACCGTCTTTCACCGAACCGCAATAAGTTCAGCAAGCCGGCGCAGGTTTCAGGGGCAGCAGGAAAAATATTTTTTTCACGTAACAATTCATCGAATGGGGCCGTACGTAATGGCCGATGACAATTTCCTGTGGTGTGCGGATGGAAGGGACTGAGGGATAGAAATCAGTCCGGCACATGAATCGCTAACAGAAAAAGAAAAGGGATATTCGATGAAAGGTTTACGTTTTGTGGTCATTTTCCTGCTCTCCATGACGCTGATCGGACTGGAACTGGCCTGGACCCGTATTTTTTCCGCTGAATTTTTTTACACTTTTGCATTCCTGGTGCTCTCCCTGGCCATTCTCGGGCTGGGTCTGGGGGCCCTGGCGCTGCGCCTGTTTCCGCGGCTGAACAATGAAAGGATGCCGGGAATTCTGCTGTCGCTCACCGGATTCTTCACACTGTTCGGGCCGCAGGCGGTTTTCTGGATCAAACCGAATTTCTCAATCCTCTTCAGCAGCCCGCTGATGATCGGGAAACTGCTGCTTATGGTGCTGCTGCTCAGCGCCGCCTACTTCACCGGCGGTATCGTGCTGGCCTACCTTTTCCGCAATAACAGCCGGGAAATGCCCAAACTCTATATGGCGGACCTGCTGGGCGCCGGTCTGGGCGTAGTGCTTTCCATTCTGCTGATGAACAGCCTCGGCACCCCGCAAACCACTTTTCTGATCGCCCTGCCCGTCATTCTGGCC
>JARRQT010000003.1:0-38847 GCA_037381445.1 Calditrichia bacterium | reverse complement strand
CGGTGGATGGCAAGGATAGCCTGACTGTTAAACTGGATTTCCCCTTCGACCTGAATGTTTCCAGTTATAAAATATACGCGGCGCTTGATCCGCAGAAGCTTCTGCCCGATTTTAATCGGGGCAATAATCTGGATAGCTCAAGTATTCAGGTGAATATGTTCAACCTTGTTCCCGAATTGGGATCTACCTATAAAAATGTAAGCAACGATACCATCAAAATGGGCGATTTTCAGTTCTGGCTGGGCGCGGGCGAGATTACCGGTTCCGCGGCTGTTTCCTATGAAATCAATGACATCACCACTTCCTTTCAGCAGGCAGGGCTCACGCCCGTGCTGCTAAGAAACCTTGATAAACCGGTTGGGCTTATGCTCACCAAATTTAACGATGAGGCCAAACTGACCTCTCCCTTCCTGTTGAATTTGCAGTTGTCAAATACCCATTACGATTCCACTACTTCTGCGGAGAAGCTGCCGAAATTATACCGGTGGGATGAGCGCATGCAGGTCTGGCTTCAGCAGGACGCGGTTCTGGACACTTCTTGCGGCTGCCTCACTGCCCGGCTGCAGGAGACGGGATTCTATGCACCCTTTATTTCCAGCGACAACCAACCGCCCCGCATAGAATTAACGGTAGACGGCCGGCAGATACGAAGCAAATCCCTGGTTTCTCCCAATCCGGTATTGAATATTGTCTTCGAGGACGAAAGCGGACTGAATATCGATAGGAACAGAATCCGGGTCATGGTGGATGACGCAGTGCTGCCGCAGGAGAAGATATTCATCCCGGACTCGGTTCAGCAGTCAAAGGTGATGGGCATTACCGCCTACCCGGATCTGGACATCGGACAGCATTCGCTGCAGATCGATGTGAAAGATGTCAATGGAAACGAATCGACAAAGAATTATTCATTGAAAGTGGACGATGCTTTTGACCTGAAAGTTTTTGGCAACTATCCCAATCCATTCAGTGATGAGACCATATTCTCCTATTATATCACCAGCAGGGATATCATTGACGATCTGGAAATCAGGATTTTTACAACATCCGGTCGGCTGATTAAACGAATTAAGAATGATATGAACACCATCACGCCAGGCAATGACCCGAGACGGGTTGGATACAACGAATTAATATGGGATGGAACCGACGAGGATGGCAATCAAGTGGCCAATGGAGTTTATTTTGCGCTGGTTCGGGCAAAATATGAGGGGAAGGAACGGCAGGAAATCTTGAAGGTGGCGAAGCTTAAATGAAAATATTTGTTTTAATCGGAACATTATTTCTGTTGATCGGCTTGCAGTCTTCCGCAGCTCTTGCCGCGGATACGAAGTACGCCGGATCCTTTTTGGAACTGGGTATCGGGGCGCGGGCCATGGCTATGGGCGGTGCCTATGTTTCCGTTGCGGATGACGGATCGGCCTTTTACTGGAATCCGGCGGGCGTTTCAACCCTGCAGCGTCCCGAACTTTTTGGGATGTATGCCTCGCTATTCAAATCTCTGGAACGGCATCATCAGATCGGATTTACGAAACCGCTCTATGGCGGCGCCGCATTTTCATTGAACTGGATTCGTCTCAGCGTCACCGATATACCGCGCTATGATTCGAAAAATCTGGAATCAAATTACTCAAACCGGGTAAATGAGGCCAGTACCAGCGCTTCAAACTGGGAGGAGCTGCAGGAGCTGGGTATCGTGTTAACGGATGCGCCGCTGGGTTACAGCAGTTTCACCAATGATGCTTTCTTCCTTACGCTGTCAAAATTATATAAAATCGATGTCGATTTCGGTTGGCAGTATTTTGTGCTTCCCATTGAGGTCCCGCTGGGGATAAATGTAAAATTTCTCAGGCAGTCTTTGTTTGATAAGACATCTTCGGGATTGGGATTTGATCTTGGGGGAATGCTCAAGTTCGGCATCGATGATTTGTTCGATGATAATCGGCTGGGCAAGTTTTCAATCGGCTATGCCCTGAAGGATGTTTTGAATACCAAAATAACCTGGAACACGGACTCCCGGCAATCCAGCAAAATTCCGAGAAACTGGTATCTGGGCGCTTCGTACTTTCAACCGCTCCCCAATATCCACGGACAATTGCTGTTCTCGTATGCATTATCCAGCAAATATGACAGGGTAAATCATTTTGGTCTGGAATATGTCTATTATGGGAAGCTGGCAATCCGGTTTGGTTTGGAAAACCAGCAATTTACCGCAGGCGTCGGCCTAAAAGTGCTCTTTTTCAATTTCGATTACGCTTATCGGGGTTGGTTTATTATTAATGATTGTCATCCCGGCGATCTTTATGGCCGGCTGCAAAGATGATGTCAATCAAGTTCCCCCGCCTGCCCGGGTCGAATTGGCTCCCAAAACCGCCGAAGCCGCGTTTGAGGAACATGGCATTGATGCGGTGCCGGAAACGGACGGCGTCTTTCTTGAGTGGTATCCTAATTCGGGCGAACATTTAGCAGGGTATAAGATTTATCGCAGTGAATCCGGTGATAAGAATTATGAGGAAGTCGCTCGCATAAATAAACAGTACGATCACATTGATACCTCTTTCACAGATACTCCCGTTTCCTTGCATCAACGGTATTACTATTATCTGCGAGCGTTCGATGACCAGGACCAGGACAGCGAGCCTTCCGACACCGTGTCTTACGAATTGCTGGGAAAACCGCTTTTGAATTCGCCTATTAATGAAGCCAGAATGAATAACAGACCGGGATTTCAATGGAGCTATCCTGAGCAATTCCCGCAGGACAGGTTTGTGTTCCGGTTGGAAAAAATCCAGGGCAATGAACATTTGAAAATAGCGATTGCAGAAAACAGCATCAAATATGAAGATCCTGAAAAATGGAGTCTGCCGGAACTAGGTGCCACAGATTCATTATTTGCCGGCCGTTACCGCTGGAGGATCGATCAGATAGGCTTTTTAATTTAAATTGTTAACTAAACGACTTAACTTTTTGATGTAAAAACCGATAATACCGGTGATCTTATTTGTGTGCCAGATATAACAGGCCTCATTATTGACATGCATGTTCAGGCACGACTTATTTTTGGTTGATTCCGAAGCGCCGAACCCTAAAAATGCGGATATCGGGCTCTTAAATGAATTAAAATGGTAATTTTGATGAAGCGTATTATTTTTCTCGTTTTCTCTGTGGTCTTCATGATAGCGTTCTCCGAGGGTTTTGCACAGGAATACCAAATGCAGCCTCAACTGCAGTTCGGTGATCGTCCGGCCCAATATATTCTCGGCTCCAATGATGTACTGCTCATTAATATCAATTTATGGGGCCATGTCCAAAAGCCAGGGATTTATAGCATCCCAAGTAACTTCGGGATAATTGATCTCCTGTCATCCGCCGGCGGCCCCCTGAAAACCGCGCGCCTGAACGATGTAAGAATTATTCGAAAAAATCAGGAAGTGATAAAAGTTAACATCGAAGAATATATTAAAACCGGGAACAAGGATTTACTGGTTCCGCTTCAGCCGGGTGATGTTGTTATTGTGTCAGGCAGTATTTCTGATATTTTTTCCAGAATAGTTGCAGTTGTACGTGATATTGCAATTATTGTGAATGTCTATGTACTTGCCACACGTTTCAGATAATTCGCATAAGTCCCTAATTTTCTTGACAAAAAGTAATTAAATTTTTATTTTATTTATAACTTATCTGCAGGAGGAACAAAATGTCTCAATGTTACAAGCTATTTCTGGTGATGGTATTCGTTCCTGTTTTTGCCTTTGCAGGTGCATTCGGAAGCCGAAGTTTGCTTCATATGCAAACTGCAAGCACTTTGGAAAGAGGGACATTGGATTTCAGAACAAACATGAACTTTTATACGAAGGTTGGGGAATACCTGGGGCAAAACAAACCTGCCAATTTTTCTGCTGTCAATTACTGGGATGTGCAGAGTAACGCCCTCCTGACCTATGGAATAATGGATCATTTCGATGCAACAGCGATGGTTCAGATTTATCAGGATTTGAACGCCAAGGCGGAATACAACAGTCCTGGCGACATATTCCTTGATTTCAAATTAGGATCATTCGGGCTGAGTAATAATCGTTTCAACTACGGTTTTATGCTCCCCATCAGAATTCCGAGCGGTAAATACCATAATTACCCGTTTGAACCTTACAATGCAGGTTCTGTGGAATACGGTTTTACGGGATTATTCTCATTCTATAATGATCCCTATCTGCATGACAGAAGTTTCAGCCTGCATTTCAATCTGGGTTGGTATAACCACAATGATGCCGGGAAGGTATTGTATACAAATCCACGAACGGGTTTCGAATACAAAGCGAACGGGAATGCCACTGAGCTGGATTACGGACTTGGATTTATTTATCCCTCGGAACTGTTCGATCTGAATCTGGAACTGTGGGGTAACAATTTTATCAACGCACCGGATTCCATGGCCTATAGCCGGGAAAACTTTATGTACCTGACACCTTCCATCCGGTTTAAACCAAAACCCTGGTTTTCCTTTGACCTGGGCCTGGATGTACGGTTAACGAGTAATGAAAACACTTCGTCAGCTTTATTGCCACAACCCAATGCCAAACTGGATTTACCAAATTATCCTGCCTGGAAAGTAAACCTGGCGGCAAATTTCCAATTGATGCCGCTCACCGGAGAGGGAAGGCCTGGATCGAAAGAAAATGTTCGTTCAAAAGTGAATTTCTATGAGAACTTACTGAGGGAAAGGCAGAAATCTCGCAACATTGAGGATGAACTTCGCAGATTGAAAAAAGAGCGTGAACGACAGATGGAGCAGAAAATGTTGAATGAGAAAATTTTAGGGAAACTTAAAGACGCCCGGGAGAGGGCACTGGCAAATTATTCCAATTTTAAGGTGGGCGCCATTCTGGTCACCCGGGAAGGCAAAATCTACAGCGGTCATAATATCGAAAGCAGCTCATATAGTCTCACAATCTGTGCGGAAAGAGTTGCGCTTTTTAAGGCACTTTCGGAAGGTGAAAGACATTTTCAGAAAATATACATCCTAGGAAGTAACAGCGGCTACTGTCCGCCCTGCGGCGCCTGCCGGCAGGTGCTTATGGATTATGCTCCTGATATTGAAGTGGTTCTGGTAAATAATGATGGCGAAGAAAAATTTTCAGGGATTCAAGAGTTGCTGCCTCTGGCATTTACTGACAATGAGTTGTTTGAAAAAGAATAGCAGGTACTCTCTTTCTCATAATTGATTTGTATTGAATCCGTTGACACTGGCCCGGATCGTTGATTCCGTTGTTTATTCTCTTACGAAATTCCCTTATTCCCCTGCCGAGCCGCGCAAATTTTTAGATTTTACTGCATAATAGACTTTCGATACCTGATATTATTTAGGCAAATTTCTGATCACCTGCCTTCTGAATTGTTGACAAGTATTTAAGAATGCTTTATATTGAACCAACATGTCAAAAGAGGAGAACCCCCAATGAGCATCAATGCCTATGCTTTAGTGAGAATTACTCCAAACAGGGTGAAGGATGTTGTCCGGCAAACTAATGAAATTAAGGGTGTACAGCAGGTGCATGCGGTTACCGGGCCTTATGATGCAATTGTATTTATTGAATCGGAGGACATGAAAGAGTTGGGAAAGGTTGTTCTGGCTGACATACACAGCCTGGAGGGCGTTATCGATACAACGACCTGCCTGGTGGTCGATTATTAGACACCAACAAATATAAACTCACGTGAGTTCGACGTAATAAGAATGTCAATTAAATCATGTTAGAAGCTATTCCCGAATGTCTTTTCCAGTCTACCCCTACGGGGCATGCTTTTAGTGGGAATCCACTGCAAAAGGACTACAATTTGTTCTTCCCTGATCCACTGGATTCTCTTGGACGGACCACTTCGTGGCGGCAATGCCTTCCGGAATGACAATTTCGTTCGGAACAGTTCTTAACTCGAACTCACGTTAAGCTCAGTTAATCTGACTGCATTTTTTTATTTATCAACAATTCGAACCTATATTTTCTGAATCTAAAGAGATTTCAGCGATGTTCTTACCATCCCAATAAAAAGGGTTACTCCCTTTGGAATAACCCTTGAGGTTAACTTGAAATATGGGTTTCGTTAAATTATATCTTTTTAAGTGCCAGTTTCAGATCGGTAATAATATCCGAAACATCTTCCAATCCAACCGATAATCGGATCAGGCCTTCGCTGATCCCGACCTCTTCCAATTCTTCTGCGGAATATGTGGAATGCGTCATGGAAGCAGGATGTTCGATCAGAGAATCGCAGTCTCCGAGACTGACCGCCAGTGTAATTAATCCGACGCTATCCATCAGCTTGATTCCCGCTTTTCTTCCCCCTTTGACTTCAAAGGTGACCATTCCGCCAAAATTCCGCATTTGCCGTTTGGCGAGGTCATGCTGGGGATGAGTGGTAAGCCCGGGATAACGGACCCAGTTTACCTTGGGATGGAATGATAAAAATTTTGCTACTTCCAGCGCATTTGAGCAGTGGCGGTCCATTCTGACCGGCAGTGTTTTCAGGCCCCTCAATAAAAGCCATGAATTCAAAGGACTGATAATCCCGCCCAAATCACGTAAAATCTGGACCCTGAGATTATCCATAAATTCCTTTTTGCCCACTGCCACTCCGGCCACCGTATCGCCATGACCGCCTACGTATTTCGTGGCGCTATGGATAACGATATCGGCCCCCATTGCAAGGGGTTTTTGAAGATAGGGGGTGGCAAAGGTGTTATCCACGACCAGGGGGATGTTGTGCTTCCCGGCAATTTCGGCGCATCGGTAGATATCAACAATTGAGAGTGTGGGATTGGCGGGTGTCTCAATGAAAATAAGTCTGGTCTTTTCATCAATTGCTTTTTCGATGTTATCCGGACTGGTGGCATCCACTTCCCGGGCCTGAATGTCCCACAGAGGGAGCGTCTCCTTATATAAGTTGTGGGTTCCCCCGTACACCGTATCGCTGGAGACCAGATTATCCCCATTCCGGCAAAGATACAAAATAACCGCACTAATAGCAGCCATACCGGATCCAAAAGCAAGGGCGGCTTCTCCACCTTCCAGAAAAGCCATTTCGTTTTCGAAGGCCGTTTGGGTGGGATTCCCCAACCGCGTGTAGAAATAACCTTCCTCTTCTCCGGCAAACAAGGCGGCACCCTGTTTGGAATTTCGAAATGCAAATGTGGAGCTCTGATAGATAGGGATTGAAACGGCTCCGGTTTGGGGATCAACACCTCCAGATCCGTGAACACATAAGGTCGCAAATTTCGCTTTGGAAAGATCAAATTTACCCATTATTTCCCCGATGTTTAGTAATCTGTGAATTTTATTTGTTTGTTTTCAGCAGAACCTCTTCGGTCGTCGAAACAGGCCGCAGTTTTCGGTAAGCCTGAAAACTCAGCACAATAGAAAGAATGAAAAGAATTGACGCCAGAATTGAGAGAACATAATTCTGCCTCTCAAAGAAATTAATATAGAAAAGAACAACCAGCGCACTCAGGGTTACTGCAAACATGAATATCATCGGGATCAGCGTGAAGATGGCGGAACGTCCCTGCTGGATCAGCCAGACAGTCACGGCCAGCAAAGCCAGGGCTGCCAGCAGCTGGTTTGCACTCCCGAAGATAGGCCAGATGCCGCCGCTTTTTCCGCTGAAGGTCAAAGCCGCTCCAACGGCAACGGTTATAAGCGTAGCCAGAAATCGGTTTTTTACCAAAATGCTTTGGTCCTCCGGGCTTTTTTCGGAATCTTCAAAGAACTCCTGAAAAGCAAAACGGCCCAAACGGGTAGCGGTATCCAGGGAGGTGAGGGCGAATGCCGACACCGCCAGAGCGGTGAATGTTACTGCACCCGAGACTGGTATATTCAGAAAAGGAATGCTGTGGATAAACCTGCCGATCCCTGCCGCGAAGGCCGGAACAAAGTGATTGGCCGAATAAAATTGACTGAATTCACCTTTGGAAAGTGAAGCGACCGCCAGAAGGGCCATTACCGCCAGCACACCTTCAATAAGCATTCCCCCATATCCGACCGGTTTTGCATCTGTTTCCTTGTTCAGCTGTTTGGCAGTTGTTCCGCTACCCACCAGGGAATGAAAACCACTGATAGCGCCGCAGGCAACCGTGACAAACAGCAGGGGGAAAAGCGTGCCCAGATTTTCAATGGAAAAATGCGTTACCGGCTGAAGATTCAGTTTGGGCGTGGCGAAAAAAACGCCCGCCAGGCCGCCGATAATTAAAGCATACAGTAAAAAGGAGTTTAGATAATCTCTGGGCTGAAGCAGAATCCAGACCGGCGTCACGGATGCAATGAAAATATAGCCGATCAGAACCCACTGCCAGACATTTTTGCTCAATTGCAGCGGGAAGGAATCTCCGATGAGTATGCTAACAAACAACAGAATAACGCCAAAAATTGTGGCAATCCACAGCGGAATTCTAAGTCTGTAAATGGATAGGCCAAAGAGGAGCGCCAGCGCCATAAATAACAGAGAGGAAGTTGCGGAGCTGGGAGTCCGGTAAAAAGTGTCGGCTACAATATTAATGAATACAGCGACCACCAAAATAAGGGTTGACCAACTGAATATGAGAAAAAGCTTTTTCCCGCTCAAGCCGATATGATTTTCAATGATCTGCCCGATGGACCTTCCTTTATGTCTGATGGAAGCAATGATGGAAGAGTAATCGTGAACCCCGCCGATAAAAACCGCGCCGATAAGAATCCAGAGATAAACGGGCGCCCATCCGAATGCGGCAGCGATAATCGGTCCTACAATGGGCCCGGCCCCGGCAATGGATGCGAAATGATGCCCCAGCAAGACAGGAGTCTTGGCGGGCACATAATCAACACCGTCATTCATGGTATGGGCAGGAGTCGCCATGTCAGGATTTATCTGAAGCCTCTTGGTCAGATATCGGCCATAGGTTTGGTAAGCAAATACAAAGAACAAAACAGAGAAACCCAACAAAAGAATGCCGCTCATTTGTGCATACTCCCCAGCAAAATATTTCTTATGAGAATATAAATGACAGGGCCTCGAATAATCAAGTTTATTATGAAGAAGAAAACCTTCTTAACAATTGAATAAATGAATGACCCGGCAGAATTTGCGAGGGAATTTGCCGCTTTATTGCAGGCTTCAAATTCAGAAATGTTTTTGCCTGTTCATCCACAATGATTAAATTGCTCCGGTTTATCATATTGTTTTATATGAATGCATATATTAAGAGACGAATTTTAACTTTTATACCGGTGCTGGCAGGTGTGGTCACCGCTGTGTTCCTGATCATTCATCTGGTGCCGGGTGATCCGGTAGTGCTGATGCTGGGTCAAAATGCCAAGCAGGCGGACCTGGTTGCTTTGCGGCATCAGCTGAGTCTGGATGCGCCCTTGCATCTGCAGTATTTACAGTTCTGGAAAAATATATTTACTGGTGACCTGGGGCTTTCTATTTACCACCGGCAGCCGGTATTGTCACTGGTTTGGGAGCGTCTCCCGGCCACTGCTTTGTTGTCGGTCAGTGCGCTTTTTATCTCGTTAATACTGGCGTTTCCCTTGGGAATACTGTCCGCTTTATTTCAGAGGAAATGGCCGGATTATATATCTCTTGGATTTTCTGTCTTAGGAATCAGCATGCCGGTTTTCTGGTTAGGCCCCTTGTTGATCATTCTGTTTTCCATTCAATTGAGATGGCTGCCGGTAGCCGGTTTGGATAGCTGGCGGAATCTGGTTCTCCCCGCTTTTACCCTGGGATTTGGCCTAGCGGCCATAACAACCCGCATGATTCGGTCCTCAATGATTGAAGTCATGAACCAGGACTATATCCGTGCGGCCTTTGCAAAAGGATTGAATAAATTTCAGGTTGTTTATCGGCATGCCCTTAAAAATGCAATGATTCCGGTGATCACCATTGTGGGGTTGCAGCTGGGCGCGCTGCTGGGCGGGGCCATCATCACGGAAGTGGTATTTTCCTATCCCGGGCTGGGCCGTCTGCTGATACTTGCGATTCTTCGCCGGGATTATCCGCTGGTGCAAAGCTGTATTCTGGTAATAGCCTTCCTTTACCTGTTTATTAACCTGTTGGCAGACCTGCTATATGCCTATGTAGATCCCCGGGTAAGATTAAAATAAATTTCATGGAACAAAGCTGCTGAAATTTGTTTTGTAATGGCATGAAAAAGGCTATTGAAAAACTATTAATGTCCACAGGAGAAAAAATATTTTTTAGTTGCCATGGAAAATATTTTTATTAAATTAGTGGGCTGAAAAAACAAGGCACTTTAGTCAGGCCGGTAATTGCCTTGAAAAAAAGACTTTAGGTGCCGATGTAGCTCAACTGGTAGAGCAACTGATTTGTAATCAGTCGGTTGGAGGTTCAAGTCCTCTCATCGGCTCTACGCTTTTGGGGAGGTAGCGAAGCGGTCAAACGCAACAGACTGTAAATCTGTCGGCAGAAGCCTTCGGAGGTTCGAATCCTTCCCTCCCCACCAGAGAGATCAGCTCGAACGATTGGGTTGCGAGCGAGGGGTTGGAAAAAGAGAGGAAAAAAATTTTGCGGGAGTAACTCAGTTGGTAGAGTCACAGCCTTCCAAGCTGTTGGTCGCGGGTTCGAGTCCCGTCTCCCGCTCTGCGATTCGAACCCGTCGCTCGCGGTTTGTTTTGCAGCAAAGCAGCCCACGTAGCTCAGTCGGTAGAGCACATCCTTGGTAAGGATGAGGTCACCGGTTCAATCCCGGTCGTGGGCTCTTTTTTTATATATAGATTAACATAAAGAGAGAATTATTTAACCAGTTTAATTAAAGGTAATTTTGGAGGACAGCTAATGGCTAAGCAAAAATATGAGCGCAGTAAGCCTCACATCAACGTTGGTACGATTGGTCATGTGGATCATGGTAAAACGACATTAACTGCGGCAATAACCATGTATTTGGCCAAGCAGGGAATGAGTGATATACGTTCGTTCGATAGTATTGACAATGCTCCCGAAGAAAAAGAACGTGGTATTACCATCGCTACGGCTCACGTTGAATATCAGACAGCAAAACGGCATTATGCACATGTGGACTGCCCCGGGCATGCCGATTATATCAAGAACATGATCACCGGTGCTGCCCAGATGGACGGCGCGATTCTGGTGGTGAGTGCCGCAGACGGCCCCATGCCGCAGACCCGTGAACACATTCTGCTTGCGCGTCAGGTGAATGTGCCCAGCATCGTTGTTTTCCTGAACAAGGTTGATCAGGTGGACGATCCCGAGTTGCTGGATCTGGTTGAACTGGAAGTCCGCGAGCTTCTGTCCAGCTATGAATTCCCCGGTGATGAAATCCCCATCATCCGCGGAAGTGCTTTGGAAGCAATGAATGAGCCCGATAATCCTGAAAAAACAAAATGCATTCAGGAGCTGCTTGATGCCGTTGATGATTATATTCCCACTCCCGAACGTGATGTTGACAAACCTTTCCTGATGCCGGTGGAAGACGTGTTCTCAATTACCGGTCGCGGAACTGTTGGTACCGGCCGTATTGAGCGCGGCAAGGTGAAAGTTGGTGAGGAAATGGAAATCGTCGGAATGGGCGCCCATCGCAAAACAGTCATTACCGGTGTGGAAATGTTCCGCAAACTCCTTGATGAAGGTATTGCCGGCGACAACGTGGGTCTGCTGATGCGCGGTGTGGATAAGGAAGAACTCGAGCGCGGTATGGTTATCGCCAAGCCTGGTTCCATTACCCCCCACACCAAATTCAAAGCCCAGGTTTACGTGCTGAAAAAAGAAGAAGGTGGCCGCCATACCCCATTCTTCAATAACTATCGCCCGCAGTTCTATTTCCGTACAACCGACGTAACCGGTAGCATTCATATGCCGGAAGGTGTGGAAATGATCATGCCCGGTGACAATGTGGTTATGACAGTAGAATTGTTGAAGCCAATCGCCATGGAAAAAGAACTTCGTTTCGCTATCCGCGAAGGTGGTCGTACCGTGGGCGCTGGTGTTGTCACTGAAATTATTGAATAAATCAACTTGTTAAGTGACGGAGTCTAAAAGTGCGTGATATAATCACTTTGGAATGTACTGTTTGTAAGAACAGAAATTATACAACGACTAAGAACAAGAGGAAACATCCTCAGCGGGTCGAATTTAAGAAATACTGTCGTTTTTGCGATAAGCATACGGCACATAAGGAAACAAGGTAGCTCGTTGATTGGTATAGGCCTGTAGCTCAATTGGCCAGAGCACCGGTCTCCAAAACCGGGGGTTGGGGGTTCGAGTCCCTCCAGGCCTGCACCTTATGGCAATGAGTGGATTTTATTTTAAAATATCGAGTGAGTATTATGATTAACAAGGCAAAAGGTTTTATCGAAGATGTTCGGGTTGAGATGAAAAAAGTAGTATGGCCCGAACGTGACGAGCTTATTAATTCAACCGTGGTCGTTTTGGTGGTTTCCGCGCTGTTTACGTTGTTCATATTTTTTACAGACACGATAGTATCGAAAATCATTAATATTTTATATTAATAAGATAGGGTAAACAGGTAAGTGGATAAAAAGTGGTATACATTGAGAGTTTATTCCGGCCAGGAGAACAAGGTCAAAGCGCATTTGGAAAATGAAATTCAGTTTAAAAATCTGGAAGAACGTTTTGGCAGAATTGTTGTTCCCTCAGAGCCAGTATTGGAAATGCGGGATGGAAAGAAAAAACTGAAAAACAGGGTGTTCTTTCCTGGATATGTCCTGGTGGAAATGGTTCTGGATGCTCAGACAAAGCACCTAGTTCAGGAAACACCCGGTGTTATCAGCTTTGTGGGGCCGCGCAACCATCCGACAGAGGTCAGGGCCGACGAAGTGGAATCGATTCTGAGACGGGTAGAGAAGAAGGATACGGAGGCCGAACGGGTTGAGATTCCGTTCCGGGTAGGCGATTCTATCCGGGTAATGGATGGTCCCTTTGCGGACTTCACCGGAATAATCGAAGAAGTGAACGAAGAGAAAAAGAAGGTTAAAGTATCTGTTAGTATTTTTGGCCGTCCAACACCTGTTGAATTGGATTTCTTACAAATTGAAATTGAGAAATAGAGGTAGGAATTGCTATGGCAAAGAAAATAGCTGCATATATAAAGTTGCAGATCCCTGCAGGGCAGGCCAATCCTTCGCCGCCTGTTGGTCCGGCTTTAGGTCAGCATGGTGTCAATATTATGGAGTTTTGTAAGGCGTTTAATGCCCGCACGCAGGAGAAAATTGGGTATGTAATTCCGGTTGTTATTACAGTTTACGCGGATCGCTCTTTTAGTTTTATTACCAAAACCCCGCCTGCTTCCACCTTGTTGCTGAAAGCGGCTGGTCTGGATAAGGGTTCTGGTGAACCTAATTTGAATAAAGTTGGGAAAGTAACCAAACAGCAGGTGGAAGAAATTGCGAAAACCAAGATGCCGGATTTGAATGCATCGGACGTTGAAGCTGCAATGCGAATTATTGAAGGTACAGCGAGAAGCATGGGTATTGAAGTTGAATAATTTGTGGTGAGGATATCAATGAAAAAGAGAAGTAAGAGATATCAAAATATTTTCGGACTTATTGAACGTCGGGAATATTCTTTGGATGAGGCAGTGGGCCTGGTCAAAAAGACCGCATCTGCCAAGTTTGATGAGTCTGTGGAAATTGCTATCCGGCTCGGAGTTGATCCTCGTCGTGCAGAACAGGCCATTCGTGGGACTGTTACACTTCCGCATGGATTGGGGAAACCGGTTCGTGTGCTGGTTATTGCCAAGGGCGAGAAAGCGGCAGAAGCCGAAAGCGCAGGCGCAGACTTTGTCGGATATGATGAGTATTTGGAAAAAATTCAGAAAGATAGCTGGCTTGATTTCGATGTTCTGGTGGCGACGCCGGATGCAATGAAAGATTTGGGACGTTTGGGTCGCGTGCTGGGCCCCAGAGGATTGATGCCCAATCCCAAAAGCGGTACTGTTACCATGGACATTGGCAACACTGTTACAGAAATAAAAGCCGGTAAAATTGATTTCCGGGTTGACAAGACCGGTATCATCCACACCAGTGTGGGAAAGGCTTCGTTCGAACATCAGAAGCTGAAGGAAAATATTAAATCGATAATGCAGACAATTATCAAGTTGAAACCGGCTACTGCCAAAGGTACCTATCTTCGCAGTGTTCATCTGTCGAACACGATGGGGCCCGGAATTAAATTGATAAGTAGTATGCAGGAATTTCAGGATTAATTGATAAAGTTTGAGGAATAGCGTTATGCCTACTCCACAGAAAGAACAGATTGTTCAGGAAATGAGCGATAAATTCGGGAAAGCCACCGGAATTTTCCTGGTCGATTTCACCGGATTAAATGTTGTTATGACTACTGAATTGCGTCAAAACTTGAAACAGGAAAATATTGAATACCGCGTGATGAAAAATACGCTTGCCAAGCTCTCTTTTCATAATGCCGGTATCGAGAGTATGGATGAGTACCTGAAAGGGGTAAACGGTTTTGCGATTACCTACGGCGATCCTACGCTTCCTGCCAAAGTTTTGGATAGGAAAAAAGAGTTTAAGGAGAAGCTGAAATTCAAAGCAGCTTTGTTCGAAGGAAAAGTACTAAGCCCCGAACAGGTAGAGGCGGTTGCAAAACTTCCTTCCCGCGAGGAACTGTTGGGACAGTTGGCGAGTATGTTACAGTCGCCCATGGTTAAATTAGCGAGCACACTAAACGGCGCCATGACCAAAATGCTGATGGCACTGAAAGCGCTCGAAGAAAAGAAAAATAATTAATTATTAACAGCATTATTAATTGGAGGTAATCATAAAATGGCAGAAATCACTCGCGCAGATGTTCTCGCTTACTTAGAAAAAGCGACGATGTTGGAGGTCTCTGAACTTGTAAAAGAAATTGAAGATAAGTTTGGTGTTACTGCTGCTGCTCCTGTAGCAATGCCGGTTGGTGGGATGGTACCTGCTGGTGGAGAAGCTGCTGCCGAAGAAAAAACCGAATTTGACGCCGTGCTGAAAGAGATCGGCTCTCAGAAAATTCAGGTCATCAAAGTGGTCCGTGCCCTCACTAATCTGGGATTGAAAGAAGCAAAAGAAATGGTCGAGGCCGCTCCCAAGGCGATCAAAGAGGGCGTTTCCAAGGCCGAAGCAGAAGACATCAAGAAACAGCTGGAAGAGGTCGGGGCCACTGTCGAAATCAAATAATTATGTTTTATTTGGTTAAAAAATAAGAAGTTAAAACGAGGTGTTTTCTTTGAAAGAAAATAATGAAATTAAAAGAGAATTCTTTTCAAAAATACCGACGATAGTTGAATATCCAGATCTTCTGGATATTCAACTTAAATCGTTTGAGGAATTTTTGCAGGAGAACATACCGCCGGATAAGCGACAGGAAAAAGGCTTGCAGGCGGTTTTTCTTGCAACATTTCCAATTGTTGACAGCCGGGAAAATTTTATTCTCGACTTTGTGGAATATTATATAGACAAGCCGAAATATAACGTACGGGAATGCCGGGAACGAGGACTTACTTATGCTGTGCCCCTCAAAGCCAAAATGCGCCTCTCTATTAAGGATATGACCGGTGAAACCGAGAACTATACAGAAACGATTGAACAGGACGTCTATCTGGGAAATATCCCCTATATGACGCCCCGCGGAACTTTCATTATTAATGGCGCGGAACGGGTAATCGTCAACCAGTTGCACCGTGCACCAGGCGTATTTTTTGATGAAAGTCTCCATCCCAACGGTACCAAGATATTTTCAGCCCGCGTTATTCCTTTCCGGGGAAGCTGGGTGGAATTCATGACAGATGTTAACGACAGCCTGCATGTTTATATTGACCGGAAAAAGAAATTCTTTGTGACAACATTCCTGCGTTCTCTGGGCTATGCCAACAATAAGGAAATCCTGGAGCTATTTGGATTGCTGGATGTTATTGATTTGAAAAAGACCGATACCCTGAATCTGGTTGGCAGAAGAACAGTTGAGGATATCGTTAACGAAAAGACTGGGGAAGTTCTTCTGGAAGGCGGAGCGGTATTGGATGAAGAAAGCGTGGAAGCGCTTAAGGCAAGCGGTCTTAAGGAGATCCGGCTGCAGCATCCCAATGATCCCACGATGCCCAATATTATCCTGAATACGCTGGAAAAGGACGATGCCAAGGATGAAGAAACCGCCCTGCGCAAAATCTACAGCCTGCTGCGGTCCGGTGAACCGCCTGATCTGGAGACGGCCCGCGGTCTGCTCGATAAAATGTTTTTTAATTCCAAACGCTATGAACTCGGCAAAGTCGGACGCTACCGGCTGAACAAGAAGCTGGGACTGAAGGTTGATGTTGAGAACACCGTCCTGACCCGGGAAGATTTTGTTGAAATCATTAAATATCTGATGGATCTCCGCGACGGCAAGCGTTCAACGGACGACATTGACCATCTGGGCAACCGCCGGGTGCGCACCGTAGGCGAACAGCTCTCGGCACAGATGAACCTGGGATTGACCCGGATGGCCAGAACAATTAAAGAACGCATGAATCTGGGCGATTCTGAAACGCTGACGCCGCAGGAACTGATTAATGCACGTGCGATTACCTCTGTAATTAATACGTTCTTCGGCACCTCCCAGTTGTCCCAGTTCATGGATCAGACAAACCCGCTGGCAGAGTTGACGCACAAACGGCGTATGAGCGCCCTGGGCCCCGGCGGTCTAACCCGGGAACGGGCCGGTTTTGAGGTGCGCGATATCCACTATACTCACTATGGCCGTCTGTGCCCGATTGAGACGCCGGAAGGACCGAATATCGGACTGATTTCTTCCCTGTGCGTGCTGGCAAAGGTAAATGAATTCGGATTCATTGAAACTCCATATAGAAAAGTTGAAAAAGGCAAGCTCACCGAAGAGCTGGAATATCTCTCTGCGGATGATGAAGAGCGTACGGTGATTGCGCAGTTCAATGCACCAGTGGATGAGGGCAGCGGCGAGTTCAAACGCGATATGATCAAAGTTCGCCAGAGAAGCGATTTTGTTCTCTCCAATCCCGACGACATCCAGTATATTGACGTGGCTTCCAATCAGATTGTCTCTCCTGCGGCTTCGCTGATTCCCTTTCTGGAGCACGACGATGCAAACCGCGCCCTGATGGGATCGAACATGCAGCGCCAGGCGGTTCCCCTCATTCGACCGGAAACTCCCATCGTGGGCACCGGTATGGAAGAACGGGTTGCCAAGGATTCCGGCGCGGCAATTGTCTCTGAGGTGGATGGTGTGGTCGAAAAAGTGGACAGCGAAAAAATCGTTGTCAAGGTCGATCAGGGTTCTGTGAACGATGTCCGGCAGATTCTAAGCGGAGAAGCCCAGAGAGTGGAATATGAATTGATGAAATTCGTCCGAACAAACCAGAACACCTGCATCAACCAGCGGCCTATCGTCAAAGAAGGTCAGCGGGTGAAGAAGGGTCAGGCTCTGGCAGACGGACATGCGACACAGGGCGGTGAGCTGGCGCTGGGACAGAATATTCTGGTTGCTTTCATGCCCTGGAACGGATATAACTTTGAAGATGCGATTGTAATTTCTGAGCGGATTGCGCGGGATGATGTCTTCACTTCTGTCCATGTGGAAGAGTTCGAGACCCAGGTCCGCGATACCAAACGCGGCGAAGAAGAACTGACACGTGAAATTCCCAATGTGAGTGAAGAAGCGACCAAGAATCTGGATGAAGGTGGAATTGTGCGGACCGGTGCGGAAGTCCATGCAGGCGATATTCTGGTTGGCAAAGTGACGCCAAAAGGTGAAACCGAACCCACACCTGAAGAGAAATTGCTGAAGGCTATTTTTGGAAGCAAAGCCGGCGATGTGAAAGACGCCAGCCTGAAGCTTCCCTCCGGTATGGAAGGTATTGTGATTGATACAAAATTGTTCTCGCGGAAGAAGAAAGATCCGAAGACGAAAAAAGAAGATAAGAAACTCATTGATCGGCTCGAGAAGCAAAATGAGGAAAGGATTCGGGATATCCAGGATCGTCTCTTCACTTATCTGGAAGAAAAACTCGGTGGTAAGCCGACGCTTGGCATCAAGACGAAAGCCGGCAAATATCTGGTAAAACCGAAGGCAAAAATCACCAGAGCGGCTTTTGAGAAGGTTGAGATTGATTTCATCGATTATCTGGAATCCTGGTTCGAAGACGGCGAACTGAATGAGATAGTCCGGCGCGCTTTCTCCGAATACAAGAGTCTGTCACGTGAAATCGAGAATGATCTTCGTACTGAAAAATATAAAATTATGATCGGCGATGAACTTCCGCCGGGCATCGTACAGCTGGCCAAAGTTTATGTCGCCCAGAAGCGCAAGCTTAAAGTGGGAGACAAGATGGCCGGTCGGCACGGGAACAAGGGCGTTGTTGCCAAGATTGTTCCCATGGAGGATATGCCGTTCTTACCCGATGGTACTCCGGTCGATATCGTATTGAATCCGCTGGGTGTGCCCTCCCGTATGAACCTGGGGCAGATATTCGAGACCACCCTGGGCTGGGCCGGCCGTATCCTGGATAAATATTATGCAACGCCGGTTTTCGATGGTGCCAGTTACGATGAAGTTCTGGAGGAAATGAAGAAAGCGGGACTCCCGACATCCGGTAAAATGTCGCTGTATGACGGACAGACCGGCGAAAAATTCCACCAGGAAGTCACTGTTGGTTTTATATATATGATGAAGTTATCCCATATGGTAGATGATAAAATTCATGCGCGTTCTATTGGACCGTACTCACTTATCACTCAGCAGCCGCTGGGCGGTAAAGCCCAGTTTGGCGGGCAGAGATTTGGTGAAATGGAAGTCTGGGCGCTGGAAGCGTACGGCGCCGCGCACACCCTGCAGGAAATCCTCACGTTCAAGAGTGATGATGTTCAGGGTCGCACCAAAGTATATGAGTCTATCGTTAAAGGCGATAATTTGCCTGAACCCGGACGGCCCGAATCCTTCAATGTTTTGGTAAAAGAACTGCAAGGTTTAGGCTTAGATGTAAAAGTTGAATAACAAGATTACCCGTCGCGGGCAATCTTTTATTCCAAACAAAAGAGGGTTTTCCATTTATGAATAAATTAGATCTCAAAGAAAGATTGAGCATCGATAATTATCCCAAGAAGGGTCAAATATCCAAGATTTCTATCGGCTTGGCGTCACCAAATTCTATTCTGGAAAAAAGCTACGGGGAGGTGACCAAACCGGAGACCATTAACTACCGTTCGTTCAAGCCGGAAAAAGATGGTCTTTTTTGTGAAAAGATATTTGGGCCGGTAAAAGACTGGGAATGCCATTGCGGTAAATATAAGCGAATCCGGTATAAGGGAATTATCTGTGACCGCTGTGGCGTGGAAGTGACCACAAAAGCAGTCCGGCGCGAAAGAATGGGGCATATCAGTCTGGCAGTTCCCATTGTCCATATCTGGTATTTCCGTTCCACGCCCACCAAGGTAGGCTATCTGCTGAATATTTCTCCCAAGGATCTGGAAAAGATTATCTATTATGAAGCATATGTGACGATTCAGCCTGGCAAAACCAGCTATAAAATCGGTGATGTGCTCACAGAAGAAGAATACATGAATGTAATGGAAGGGCTTTCTCCGGAAGACCGCAATCTGCCGGATGACAATCCCGATAAATTTCTCGCCGGAATGGGCGGCGATGCGATCCGTGATATGCTGCGCAGAATTGATGTAGATGAACTGGCTGAAGAACTGCGTACCGTTCTGAGAACAGAGAAATCGAAACAGAAAAAACAGGAAGCGCTGAAACGCCTCAAGGTTGTGGAGGCTTTCCGTACCCGTGAGAACGGCGAGCTGAAAAACCGCCCCGAATGGATGGTGATGGATGTGATTCCGGTGATTCCGCCGGAACTTCGTCCGCTGGTGCCGCTGGAAGGCGGGCGTTTCGCAACCAGCGACCTGAACGATCTCTATCGGCGGGTTATCATTCGCAACAATCGTCTGAAAAAACTGATCGATATCAAAGCGCCGGAAGTCATTTTAAGAAATGAGAAACGGATGCTGCAGGAAGCAATCGATGCCCTGTTCGACAACACCAAACGTACTACGGCAGTGCGCAGCGACGGTAACCGTCCGCTGAAATCGCTGTCGGATATGCTTCGCGGAAAACAGGGCCGTTTCCGGTTGAACCTTCTCGGAAAGCGTGTGGACTATTCCGGCCGTTCGGTCATTGTTGTTGGTCCCAAGCTGAAATTGTATGAGTGCGGTTTGCCGAAGGAAATGGCCGTCGAGCTGTTCAAGCCGTTCATTATCCGCAAGCTGCAGGACCGCAAAGTGGTTAAAACTGTGAAGAGTGCCAAACGCATCGTTGAGAAACGCGATGCCATGGTCTTTGAGGTGCTGGAAGAAATTGTCAGTGAGCATCCGGTTATGCTGAACCGTGCACCCACGCTGCACCGTTTGGGTATCCAGGCATTCCAGCCGGTTCTAATTGAAGGAAAAGCCATCGAAATTCACCCGTTGGTCTGTTCGGCCTTCAACGCCGACTTCGACGGTGACCAGATGGCCGTTCATGTTCCGCTTTCCTATGAAGCACAAATGGAAGCCAGGATGCTGATGCTCTCATCGCACAACATTCTGTCACCGGCAAATGGAAGGCCGCTGGCGATCCCGTCGCAGGATATGGTGCTGGGTTGCTATTATGTTACCAAAGACCGGAATGGTGCTCTGGGTGAGGGAAAAATATTCTCCTCTGCCCGCGAAGTAATCATTGCCTATAACGACCGGAAGATCCACCTCCATGCGAAAATAAAAGCGCGGGTGAACGGCAAGATTATCGAAACCACGGCAGGACGGATCATCTTTAACCAGATCGTTCCGCCGGAAATGGGATATATTAACGTTCCCATGACGAAGAAAACGCTGGAACGCCTTATCGGCTTAATTATGAAGCAGATCGGTAATCTGCGTACGGTGCAGTTTCTCGATAATCTGAAGGAATTGGGCTTCCGTTATTCCACGCTGGCCGGTTCCAGCATCGGTTTGGATGATGTGGTTATTCCGGAAAGCAAGGAAGAAATTGTAGACAAAGCGTATGATGAAGTTCGCCAACTGGAAAATCAATACCAGATGGGTATTATCACAGACGGTGAACGTTACAATAAAGTTATTGACATTTGGACCCGGGTCACCGAACAGGTTTCATCTGATCTGTTCAAGATTCTGAAAGATCATAAAGAAGGATTTAACTCCCTCTACATGATGTCCGACTCCGGTGCCCGTGGTAGCCGTGAACAGATCCGGCAGCTGGCTGGCATGCGTGGTCTGATGGCAAAACCGCAGAAAACCTTGACTGGTCAGACGGGCGAAATCATTGAAAACCCGATTACGGCGAACTTCTTTGAGGGGTTGACGGTGCAGGAATACTTTATTTCCACACACGGCGCCCGCAAAGGTCTGGCCGATACGGCTTTGAAAACAGCTGATGCCGGTTATCTGACCCGTCGTCTGGTGGATGTGGCGCAGGACCTTATGATCACGGAATTTGACTGCGGTACCATTCTGGGTATTGAGACCTTCCCGATCAAAGAAGGTGAAAGAGTCATCGAATCGCTGGCAGACCGTGTCCTCGGTCGTGTGGCAGTGGATGATCTTTATGATCCGCTGACCGGCGATCTGGTTGTGAAGGCTGGTGATCTGATTGATGAAGAGAAAGCGGAAATTATTGAGGAATCCGCCATCGAATCCGTGAAAATTCGCTCCGTATTAACCTGCGAAGCAGAACGCGGGGTATGCGCCATGTGCTACGGAAGAAATCTTGCCAACGGCCATATGGTCGACATCGGCGAAGCGGTTGGCGTGATGGCTGCCCAGAGTATCGGCGAGCCCGGTACCCAGTTAACCCTGAGAACCTTCCATATCGGTGGTATTGCAGGCCGTATTGCCGCGCAGTCCCAGGTCATTGCCCGTTTTGACGGAAAAGTAAAATATGAGAATCTGCGGCTTATCCGCGGTGAAGAATTAAATGAGGAAGGTGAAGTTCAGTCGCGTATGCTTTCACTTGGCCAGCACGGCAAGATCCACATTGTGGATGAACAGGACCGTTCGCTGGTGAAATATACGGTACAGGCGGGCGCCAATGTGCTGGTGGAAGAAGGAGCGATGGTTAAAAAAGGTGAGACCCTTTTTGAATGGGATCCTTACTCGACAGTCATTCTGGCGGAAAAGGGCGGCACTGTCAAATTTGTTGACATAGTGGAAAATGTCACTGCCCGTGAAGAGCTGGATGAGCAGACCTTGCAGAAACAGCGCGTGATCATCGAATCGAGAAATAAGAATTTGAGTCCGCATATTAAAACCCTCGATGAAGAGGGCAATGAAATAGCGACTCACATTTTGCCGGTAAAAGCACAGATTCGTGTAACGGATGGTCAGAAGATAAAGGCCGGAACCGTTCTGGCCAGAATTCCCCGTGAATTTGGCCGAACTCGCGACATTACCGGCGGTCTGCCCCGTGTTGCCGAGCTTTTCGAAGCCCGTAAACCGAAGGAACAGGCGGTGGTCAGCGAGATCGACGGTGTTATCCGTTTCGGAACCATCAAACGCGGTGTTCGCGAAATCATAGTGGAAGGAACCCTGGAAAAGAAAAAATATCTGGTTCCCTACAGTATGCACGTTCTGGTGCACAACGGCGATTATGTGAAGGCCGGTGAAATGCTCACCGAGGGTGCCATTGCGCCACAGGATATTCTGCAGATTTTGGGACCGAACAAGGTTCAGGAATATCTGGTGAATGAAATTCAGGAAGTCTACCGTTTGCAGGGTGTGAGTATTGATGACAAGCACATTGAAGTCATCGTGCGTCAGATGATGCAGCGGGTGCGCGTGCTGGATTCCGGTGATACGCGGTTCCTGGAAGGTGACACCATTAATAAATTCATGTTCAAAGAAGAAAATGAAAAGATCCGTAATAAAGTGGTCATCACCGAGCCCGGCGATTCCCGCTTCCGCAAACGGCAGTTGGTTGACCGGATGAAGTTCGAGTATACCAATCGCCAGCTGCAGAAGAATGAGAAGAATCTGGCTGAGGCGCGTCCGGCGGAGCCTGCCACCGCGGAGCCCATTCTGTTGGGTATCACTCAGGCGGCACTTACCACTGATAGCTTTATCAGTGCGGCCTCCTTCCAGGAGACCACCCGGGTGCTGACGGAAGCCTCTGTGGCCGGCAAAGTGGATTACCTGTACGGCCTGAAAGAGAACGTCATTGTGGGTAATCTGATTCCGGTTGGAACGGGAATGAAGAAGTACAAACAGTTACAGGTGGAGGTGAAAACAGAAGCCGGAGAAGAGGAAGAAATACCTGAAACAGTGCCGGTGAAGGAATAAAGAATTTTAAAAATAAGTTGGTTAAATAGTTTTGATATATTAAATTTTAAGTCTGTGACTTTTTAGAAATTAATCTTAGGAGGTAGCGTTGCCAACGATTAATCAGTTGGTCCGGTTTGGGCGAGAACAAGTTGAAAAGAAGAATAAGGCACCCGCATTGGGTAGTTCGCCGCAGAAGCGCGGAGTTTGTACCCGTGTTTATACAACGACCCCGAAAAAGCCCAATTCGGCGTTGAGGAAAGTAGCGCGTGTTCGTTTGACAAATGGTATTGAAGTGACTGCTTATATTCCGGGCGAAGGTCACAATTTGCAGGAACACTCGATCGTTTTAATTCGGGGCGGTCGTGTTAAGGATTTGCCTGGCGTTCGTTATCACATTATCCGCGGAACGCTGGACACCAGTGGTGTAAATGACAGGAAGCAAGGACGATCAAAATACGGAACCAAGAGGCCGAAGAAATAAAAAGCAGTTGGAGTTTTTATGAGAAGAAGAAAAGCACCAGAAAGAAAAGTTCTGCCAGATCCTAAATATAAAAGCCAACTCGTCAGCAAATTCATTAACGGGATGATGCTCGAAGGCAAAAAGAGCAAGGCTGAGAAAATCTTCTATACGGCAATGGATATTATTGAGAAGAAGTTGAAGAAGGATCCGTTGGAAGTATTTAAGAAGTGCATGGACAACGTTGCACCCGTTCTTGAAGTCAGGTCTCGCCGTGTAGGTGGTGCCACTTATCAGGTTCCGGTGGAAGTGCGTGACAAACGCCGCCGTTCTCTGGCCATTCGATGGCTGGTGGGATATTCGCGGCAACGGTCCGAACGTACCATGGCAGAACGGCTGGCAAATGAACTGATGGCCGCATACAAAAATGAAGGCTCGTCAATTAAGAAAAAAGAAGATACCCATCGAATGGCTGAGGCCAACAAGGCATTTGCCCATTTCAGATGGTAAAGAGGTTATAATATTATTTTGTTTTTTGGAGTTATAGATTTATGGCAAAGCGGTATCCTTTAGAAAAAATACGAAATATCGGCATTATGGCACACATTGATGCCGGTAAAACCACCACGACGGAGCGTATCCTGTTTTATACGGGCCGCGTCCATCGGATGGGTGAAGTCCATGAGGGTGCCGCCACGATGGATTGGATGGAGCAGGAGAAGGAAAGGGGTATCACGATTACTTCAGCTGCAACGACCTGTTTTTGGGCTGATCACCGCGTAAATATTATCGATACACCGGGGCACGTGGATTTCACGGCCGAAGTGGAACGATCCCTTCGGGTTCTGGATGGTGCAGTCGCGCTGTTCTGCGCAGTTGGCGGTGTGGAGCCACAATCGGAAACCGTGTGGCGGCAGGCTGACAAATACAAAGTTCCCCGTATTGCATTCGTGAATAAGATGGATCGCATCGGGGCTGATTTTTACAATGTGCTGGAAATGATGAAGGTGCGGCTGAGCGCTCGTCCGGTTGCCCTGCAGATCCCGCTGGGTGAAGGCGATCTTTTTACCGGCCTGGTGGATTTGGTGAAAATGAAGGCTGTTATTTATGATGAGAGCAGTCTGGGATCAACTTGGGTTGAGCAGGACATTCCGCGCGATTTAAAAGATAAGGTTGAAGAATACAGAACATACCTGATTGAAGCGGCAGCTGAATTTGATGATCACCTGATGGAAAAATATCTGGAAAATGCGGAACTCTCTGTGGAAGAAATTAAGGCTGCCATCAGGAAAGGAACGTTGGAAAATCAGATTGTACCGGTTCTTTTGGGCACCGCATTTAAGAATAAGGGAATTCAGAGATTACTGGATGCGATTGTCGATTACCTTCCGTCCCCGCTGGATGTCCCTCCGGTCACCGGCACGGATCCGCGTTCGGAAAAGGAAGTTGTGCGTCATGCCACAGACGATGAACCGTTCACGGCCCTGGCGTTCAAAATCACTTCCGACCCGTATGTAGGCAAGCTTACTTATTTGAGGGTCTATTCGGGAACGATTAAGGCCGGTTCCTATATTCTCAATGCAAATAACGGAAAAAAAGAAAGACTGGGCCGCATCCTGCAGATGCATGCCAACCGGCGGGAAGATATCGAGGAAATCTCTACCGGCGATATTGCCGCTGCCGTGGGACTGAAGTTTACCCACACCGGCGAGACCTTATCGGCGCCGGACAAGCCTGTGATGCTGGAATCCATGATTTTCCCGGAACCGGTCATCTCGGTGTCCATTGAGCCAAAATCGAAAGCGGATCAGGATAAACTGACCGATGCCCTGAGCAAACTGGCCGATGAAGATCCCACCTTCCGGGTATCCACGGACGAGGAAACGGGTCAGACCTTGATTTCCGGAATGGGAGAGCTGCACCTCGAGATTATTATCGATCGTCTGCTACGGGAATTTAAGGTGGGTGCACGCATTGGGAAACCCCAGGTTGCTTATAAGGAAACCATTACCAAACCGATTAAAACCGAAGGGAAGTTCATCCGGCAGAGCGGCGGCCGCGGACAGTACGGACATGTTGTTATTGAAGTGGAGCCGAATGAAAAGGGAAAAGGTTTTGAATTTGAAAACAAAATCGTCGGCGGCGTAATTCCGAAGGAATTTATTTCTCCTGTAAAAGCGGGTGTGGAAGACGGATTAAAGAATGGCGTGCTGGCCGGCTATCCCGTTGTGGATGTTAAAGTGCGTTTGATTGACGGTTCCTATCATGATGTGGATAGTAGCGAAATGGCTTTCCGTATTGCCGGATCGATGGCGGTGAAAAATGCCATGCAGAAGGCAGACGCCATATTGCTGGAGCCGGTTATGGAAGTGGAGATTGTCGTACCGGAAGAATATATGGGGGATGTGATTGGCGACCTCAATTCGCGCCGCGGAAAGGTAACAGGTATCTTGCCGCGCCGTGATGCGCAGGTTGTGGAATCCTATGTGCCGCTCAGTGCCATGTTCGGCTATGCGACGTCGTTGCGGTCAATTACTCAGGGGCGCGCCGTCTACACAATGCAGTTCGATCATTATGATGTAATGCCGCAAAGTATTGCTGATGAGATAATTGAGAAAGTTCTTGGTAAAAAGAAATAACAAAGAGGTTCAACTGTGCCTGGACAGAGTATACGTATTAAGTTAAAAGCCTATGACTATCATTTAATTGACAAGTCGGCAGAGAAGATTATCACAACTGCCAAGGCAACCGGGGCACTTATTTCCGGTCCCATCCCTTTGCCTACAAACCGCAGTGTGTTTACAGTGTTGCGTTCGCCGCATGTTGACAAAAAATCACGGGAGCAGTTTGAGATCCGCGTGCACAAGAGACTGATCGATATTCATAATGCAACCAATAAAACCATCGATCAACTGATGAAACTTGAATTGCCGGCAGGCGTCGATATCGAAATTAAAACGTGATAATTTGATAACTATTTGGAGATAGTAATGAGCGGTATTCTGGGTAAAAAAATCGGAATGACAAAAATCTTTGACGGTGAAGGAAATTCCGTCACCGTGACGGTTATCGAAGCCGGCCCCTGCTATGTTACACAGGTCAAAACAGCCGAAAAAGACGGATATAATGCTGTGCAATTAGGTTTCGGAGTCAAGAAAGAAAAAAATACAAATAAACCGATCCTGGGTCATTTGAAAAAGAATAACCTGCCCTCCCTGCGGAAGTTGAAGGAATTCAAAGGCTTTGAAGATCAGGAATTGAAGGCTGGCGATCAGGTGAAAGTCGATCTTTTTCAGCCCGGCGAAAGGGTAAAAGTATCTGCAACCAGTATTGGACGCGGTTTCCAGGGCGTGGTGAAGCGCCACGGTTTTGGCGGCGGACCTGTTACGCACGGTCAGTCCGACCGCTTGCGGGCCCCGGGTTCACTGGGTCAGAGTTCCGATCCGTCCCGTGTCTATAAAGGAATGAAAATGGCCGGAAGAATGGGAAACAAGCGGGTTTCGGTGAAAGGATTGTTGGTTGTTATGGTGGATGCTGAAAAGAATTTGTTATTCCTTAAGGGAGCGATTCCCGGTGCAAGAAATAATTTTGTTGAGATTTACAAAGCCTAAATTGAGTGAATAAGGACAGGTAATTGCAATGGAACTGAATGTTTATAAAATCGACGGAACACAGACAGAAGAGAAGGTGGAGCTTAGCCCGGATGTCTTCGAAGTGATTCCAAATGAACATGTGGTATATCTGGCGGTGAAAGCCTACCTGGCAAACCAGCGTCAGGGTACTCATGCGGTTAAAAACCGCGCAATGGTATCTGGCGGCGGCAAAAAACCTTTCCGTCAAAAAGGAACAGGCAGGGCGCGCCAGGGGACAATTCGGGCTGCTCACATGGTCGGCGGCGGCAGGGCGCATGGTCCGCAACCCAGAGACTATACGCAAGTCCTGCCCAAAAAAGTGCATAAACTGGCCCGACGCTCTGTTTTATCGGCAAAGGCCAATGAAAAGAAAATTGTGGTAGTCGAGGATTTCTCCTTTGAAGAGCCCAAAACCCGCCAGGTTGCAGCCGTGCTTGATAATTTAAAACTCGATACGACGAAGGTGCTTTTCGTTACCAAGGATATTGACAAAAATCTTATTCTTTCTGCGCGGAACATTCCTTATACAAAGGTGCATCGGGCGCCGGAATTCTCAGTTTATGATGTAATAAATGCACAATATGTGATATTTCAAAAAAGCGCTGTTCAAGTAGTAAATGAGGTGTTAGCACGATGAGAGACCCGAGACAAATTTTAGTTCAGCCTGTTCTTACAGAAAAAGCTTTGCGGCTGAAAGACACCAATAATGATTATGTGTTTGAAGCCGATCGCAACGCAAACAAGATCGAAATAAAGTATGCTATTGAAAAGCGTTTTTCTGTAAAAGTAAAAAGTATTCGCACACTGAATGTGAAACCGAAACCCCGCCAGCGGTTTACCAAGGGTGGAACGGTGACTGGTTTTACACCACGCTGGAAGAAAGTCATTGTGACTCTTGGTGAAGGCGATAAATTGGATTTTCTCGAGAACTTATAAAGATAGCGTTGGAGAGTTAGTATGGGCTTAAAAAAGTATAAACCCAATACACCTGGACTCCGCTTCAGGGTAGACATAAATTTTGAGGACATTACCAAGACAACACCGGAAAAGTCTTTGCTGGAACCCCAAAAACGCAGCGGAGGACGGAATAACCTCGGACGGGTCACGGCATGGCAGCGGGGCGGCGGACACAAGCGTCATTACCGGGTGATCGATTTTAAACGGAAAAAGTATGACATCCCGGCTACCGTCAATGCCATCGAATATGATCCCAACAGGACTGCCAGAATTGCACTGCTTTTCTATGCAGACGGAGAAAAACGGTATATCCTGGCTCCGGACGGTTTAAAGGTGGGCGATAAGATTATGTCGGGTGAGAAGTCGGAAATCAGGGTTGGCAACTCACTGCCGCTGGAAAGAATCCCACTGGGTATGTCGGTTCACAATATTGAATTGGAACCCGGCCGGGGTGGCAAGGTCGCCAGAAGTGCTGGAGCGTCCTGCCAGCTGATGGCCAAAGAGGGTGAATTTGCGCTGCTGAAGATGCCGTCGGGTGAAATACGCAGGTTCCGCCAGAAATGCTATGCAACTATCGGACAGGTCGGTAACCTGGAACATACAAACATATCGCTTGGCAAGGCAGGCCGCTCGCGTTGGCTGGGTCGCCGGCCCAATGTTCGTGGTGTGGCCATGAACCCGATTGACCATCCTATGGGCGGCGGTGAAGGAAAAACCTCAGGTGGACGCCATCCCTGTTCACCTTGGGGGCAGTTGTCCAAAGGTCTGAAGACCCGCAAGAAGAACAAGAAATCAAGCGATTTGATAGTAAAAAGACGTAAATAATTAGGAGCGTAGAATGGCCAGGTCCCTAAAAAAAGGTCCGTACATCGATAAAAGACTCTTGGATAGAATTGAAAAATTGAACGAGCAGGGTCAGAAGAAAGTTGTTAAAACATGGGCACGCCGCAGTACTATACCACCTGAGTTTGTCGGTCATACCATTGCGGTGCACAACGGAATCAAGTTTATTCCGGTCTATGTCAGTGAGAACATGGTTGGACACAAACTGGGTGAATTTTCTCTGACAAGAACCTACAGAGGACATGCAGGAAGGTCTGAAAAAACATCCAGAGTTAAAAGATAACAATGGAGTCATGAATGGAAGCACGAGCAGCAGCAAAATATTTGAGAACATCTCCGTTAAAAATGAGACGGATGCTTGAACATATAAAAGGCAAGAATGTAGAGGAAGCGCTGAATTTACTGCACTTTTCTCCCAAAAGAAGTGCCGACTTCATTGAAAAAGCACTTCGTTCGGCAGTGGCAAATTTCTTCGATGCATATGAAGGAAAAAAACTAACTCCGCGGGATTTGTATGTGAAAAGTGCACAGGTGGATGGTGGTCCGGTATTGCGGCGCTTCAGACCTATGACGATGGGTCGGGTGGGACGAATTCGGCGGCGTACAAGCCATTTAACAATTGTTATAGAAGACAAAGAGTAATCAACAACCGGAGGATAAACTTTGGGTCAGAAGACTAATCCAATAGGTTTTCGTCTGAATTTCACACAGGACTGGCAATCGCAGTGGTTCAACGAGAAAAACTACGGAGACACTTTAAACGAAGATTTGCTCATTAGAAGATATGTCAGAAAACGGATTCAGGATGGAGCAATTTCTAAAATAAAGATTGAGCGCACAGCGAAAAAGGTTCTTCTTGAACTGAATACCGCAAGACCCGGCGTGGTTATCGGCAAAAAGGGTGCGGAAGTCGATAAGTTGAAAGAAGAATTGAAAAAGCTTATCAGCAAAGATGTGCAGATAAATATTAAGGAAGTGAAACACCCGGAGTTGGATGCTCTTCTGGTAGCCCAGAACATTGCGCGGCAGTTGGAAGGAAAGGTGTCTTTCCGTCGGGCCATGAAAAGAGCAATTACCTCTTCCATGCGGCTGGGTGCCGAAGGAATCAAGCTGACCTGCTCCGGCCGCCTGGGTGGCGCCGAGATGGCCAGAACCGAATCCTATAAAGAAGGACGGATCCCTCTCCACACCCTGCGCTCCGAAATTGATTATGCGACCTCTACGGCGAGAACCACCTATGGTGCCATCGGCGTAAAGGTGTGGATCTGTCACGGAAATGTTCTTGAAAGATAAAAATTTTAAGGAGAAATATAAATGTTAATGCCGAAAAGGGTAAAATACCGGAAGCAGCAACGCGGACGGATGCGGGGTAAAGCCCAGCGAGGAAATTATATCGCTTTTGGCCAGTACGGACTGAAGGCGCTGGAAGCTCATTGGATTACCAGTCGGCAGATAGAAGCGGCACGTATTGCAATGACCCGTTATATCAAGCGCGGTGGCAAGGTTTGGATCCGTATTTTCCCTGACAAACCGGTAACCAAGAAACCAGCCGAAACCCGCATGGGAAAAGGAAAAGGCTCGCCGGAATACTGGGTAGCGGTGGTTAAGCCTGGACGGGTGATGTTCGAGATTGAGGGCGTTCCCGAAGAAGTGGCAAAAGAAGCAATGCGTCTGGCTGCTCATAAATTGCCTATTAAGACCACATTTGTGACTCGACAAGAAGCAGGAGAATAATCAGAAATGAAATCCACAGAAATTCGAGAATTTACATTAGATGAATTAAAGGCACGCCTGGAAGACCTGCTGGACGAAATGGCCAATCTGAACATCCAGAAAGCGACACATCAGCTGGCCAACCCCAGTCGTATCAGGATGGTAAAAAAAGATATTTCCAGGATCAATACCATTCTGCGTGAGTATGAGCTGGGAATTACGAAACCAAAATCAGCAAATTAAAGAATAGGTGATAGTGGGTTATGGAAAGAGGCATACGTAAAACAAGAACTGGGGTTGTAGTCAGCGATAAAATGGAAAAGACTGCCGTGGTTGCCGTGGAACGACTGGTAAAGCACCCTATTTATAAAAAGTTTATTAAGCGCACAGCAAAGTTTAAAGCGCACGATGAAAAGAATGAATGCCAGACTGGTGATGTAGTGCGGATTATGGAAACCCGCCCGTTAAGCAAAACAAAGCGCTGGCGTGTAATAGAAATTATTGAAAAAGTTAAATAATTTAAACCGCTGGGGTTGTTGCTATGATACAGGAATATTCCAGATTAAATGTGGCGGATAATTCTGGAGCGAAAAAAGTGATGTGCATCCGGGTTCTTGGTGGATCCAAAAAACGCTATGCGTCAGTTGGTGATGTGATTGTGATAAGCGTGAAAAGCGCAATACCGAATGCTCCCGTTAAAAAGGGTGATGTTTCCAAAGCGGTAGTGGTACGGACAAAGAAAGAAGTACGCCGTCCCGATGGCAGCTACATACGGTTCGATGAAAATGCAGCCGTACTGCTGGATGCCCAGGGCGAACCGCGAGGAACCCGCATCTTCGGCCCAGTTGCCCGTGAATTGCGGGATAACAATTATATGAAAATTGTCTCATTGGCACCCGAGGTTCTTTAAAGAGGAAAAGGCTCAATGAAAAAGGTAGTTAAAAACGATACGGTCCATATTCTTAGCGGAAATGACGAAGGAAAAACCGGGAAAGTATTGAAAGTATTCCCCGGAGAAAATCGTGTGGTCGTCGAAGGTGTGAATATGATTAAGAAACATACGCGGCCCACGCAGCAGTTGCCCCAGGGCGGAATTGTTGAAAAAGAAGCACCAATACATATGTCCAATGTTAAAGTGGTATGTCCCAAATGTAATCGTCCGACACGTGTGGGCTTCCGGATTCTGGAAGATGGTTCCAAAGTCCGTTATTGCAAACATCCAGATTGCGGAGAAATTATCTAAAAGTGAAGGAACTGGGAATGGAAAACTATACACCAAGATTACAAAAACAATATCAGGAAGAAATCGTGCCGGCATTAATGAAACGCTTCGGGTATAAAAGTATTATGGAAGTGCCCAAAGTGGAGAAAATTGTGCTTAACGTCGGTGTGGGCGATGCGATTCAGGATCCCAAAGTTCTGGAGCATGCCATGACTGATTTGTCAATCATAAGCGGTCAGTATCCTGCATACAGCCGGGCCAAAAAGTCCATATCCAATTTCAAGCTGCGCGAAGGCATGAAAGTCGGTACATTTGTGACGCTGCGCGGATTGAGAATGTATGAATTCTTGGACAGGTTTATCAATCTGGCTGTCCCGCGAATCAGGGATTTCCGTGGATTATCCGATAAAGCTTTTGATGGACGTGGAAACTATACCGTGGGTGTTCGTGAACAGATCATCTTTCCGGAAATAAATGTGGATAAAATAGATAAAATTCGTGGATTAGATGTCACATTTGTCACCAACGCCAAAACAGATGAAGAAGCATACGAACTGCTCAAAGCATTCGGCATGCCATTCAAACAATAAGAAGGAGATTTGGATTGGCAAAGAAATCTTTAATTGCGAAATCTAAGAAAAATCAAAAATTTAAAGTCAGGGAATATAATCGTTGTCAACGTTGCGGAAGACCTCGTGGCTACTACAGAAAGTTTGGTTTGTGCCGAATTTGCCTGCGAGAGTTGGCAAATCAGGGCGAAATTCCCGGCGTGGTTAAAGCCAGTTGGTAAGCGGTTAGGAGAATAAACTTATGAGTATGACAGACCCTATTGCAGATTTCTTGACAAGAGTGCGCAATGCCCTGCAGGCAGGACACCGGCATGTGGATGTTCCGGCCTCCAATGTTAAGAAAAGAATGAGTGAGATTTTATACGAGCAGAAGTTCATAAAGAATTATATCATCATCGATGATGGCAGGCAGGGAATCATCCGTCTTTTCCTGAAATATGATGAAGAGGGTAACTCGATCATCAATGAGCTTAAACGGGTGAGTACTCCGGGACGCCGCTATTACGTAGGCGTGGAAAACCTGCCGCGGGTGAAAAACAACATGGGTATTGCCATGATCAGCACCTCGCGCGGGATTCTTACCGAACGTGAAGCAAAAAGGCAAAATGTTGGCGGTGAAGTTCTCTGCTACGTCTGGTAATTTTAAAGGTAAAGGAGTTTTGACGTGTCTCGTATAGGAAAATTACCTATAAACCTTCCCAATAATGTGGAAGTGAAAATTGAAGAAGGCGTGGCCCGGGTAAAAGGTCCTAAGGGCGAGTTGAGTACGCCGATCAGCACCGAAATGATTATAGAAAAAGAAGGTGATCAGCTAACGGTTAATCGGCCAACCGATTCGATTCGCCATAGATCGCTTCACGGATTGACCCGCACACTTCTTTATAATATGGTGCACGGGGTTACCGAAGGATTCAGCAAAAACCTGGAAATTCAGGGCGTGGGCTACAAAGTTGAGAAAAGAGGTAGTGGGGTTGTCATCAGTGTAGGATATTCTCATCCGATTTATTTTGTGCCGCCTGCCGGGATCACCATCGAGGTTCCTGCGCCCACAAAAATGACAGTGTCGGGAATCGATAAAGTGTTGGTTGGTCAGGTTGCTGCTAAAATCCGCTCTTTCCGTCAGCCCGAACCCTATAAAGGCAAAGGGATTCGGTACGAAGGAGAGCAGGTAAGACATAAAGCCGGTAAGACCGCGGGATAAACGATAAAACGCAGTGGGAGATTTCTCGCATCATGAAAAAGCAGATTAAAAGAAAGAAAAAAGTTTTTGGAAGTAGCGAACGGCCCCGCCTGGTGGTCTTCAAGAGCCAGAAATACATGTACGGCCAAATAGTGGATGACGCGAGTCAGAAAACTTTGCTGGGTGCCTCCAATCTGAGCAAGGAAATCGGCGCCGAAATTAAGAAAGCAAAAAATAAAACCGAAGCCAGCAAGGTTGTCGGTAAACTGATCGCAAAAAAGGCGAAAGAGAAAAAGATCTCCAGAGTCGTGTTTGACCGTAACGGATATGCCTATCATGGACGCATCAAAGCGCTGGCTGAGGGGGCACGTGAAGGCGGATTGGAATTTTAAAGGATAAAATGAAGAGGAGCAATTGTGGCTGAAAGAATAAATCCTCATGAATTAGATTTAAAAGAAAAGGTTGTCTATATCAACCGCGTGGCGAAAGTGGTAAAAGGCGGACGTCGGTTTAGTTTCAGCGCCATTGTCGTGGTTGGCGACGGAAACGGTCATGTGGGTGTGGGTCTTGGGAAAGCGAATGAAGTAATCAATGCGATTGCCAAGGCCACGGAGAACGCCAAAAAGGAAGTGGTGCGTATCAACCTGAGTGGCGATACCATCCCATACGCTGCCTACGGAAAATTCGGAGCCGGAAAGGTAATTCTGAAACCCGCCAGCCCGGGAACAGGCGTAATTGCCGGCGGTCCGGTGCGCGCCATTTGTGAAGCAGTGGGAATCAGAGATATTCTGACAAAAGTTCTTGGCTCACCGAATCCCCACAATATTGTAAAGGCAACCATGGCGGCTTTGGAATCATTATACGATCCCATGACGCTCGCCAGAAAACGCGGATTGAGTCTGGCTGAACTGTTTAGAGGTTAAAACCAATTAACGTGGTGAGATAATAGTTATGGCAAAAAAGAAAGAAAAGAAGATCAGAGTAAAGCAGGTGCGCAGTACCATCGGGCAGCTGCCGGCACATCGTAAAACGATTGAGGCGCTGGGATTAAAGCGCATTGGCCATACAAAGGAATTTACCGATACCCCGCAGATCAGGGGAATGGTGGAAAAAGTGAAACATATGATTACTTGGGAAGAAGTAGAATAAACTATTTGAGGGGTAAGATATGGATTTAGGAAATCTTAAAATGGCGCCCGGTTCCACGCGCGATAATAAGCGCCTGGGAAGAGGACCAGCCTCGGGACAAGGCAAGACCGCCGGCCGCGGTCATAAAGGCCAGCATTCCCGTTCAGGTTCCAAAAGGCGGGCATGGTTTGAGGGTGGTCAAATGCCACTTCAAAGACGTCTTCCCAAATATGGGTTCTATAGTTACGGAAAGTTGTATTATCAGGTTGTAAACCTTCGGGATTTGAACAAAATAACTGATGCTAAGGAAGTAACTCCGGAAATTCTGGCCTCCCATGGCCTTGTGAAATCTGCCGATCTACCGATCAAAATATTGGGCAGCGGCAAAATAGAGAAGAAAATCAGCGTGAAAGTTCATGCGATCAGTAAATCCGCAAGGGAACAGGTTGAAAAGCTAGGAGGCGAAGTTACACTGTTATGATTGAATCATTCCGGAATATTTTTAAAATTCATGACCTCAGGCAAAGAATCCTCTTTACAGTTTTAATTCTTGCATTAGAACGGATTGGAACACACATCGTAACTCCCGGGATTGATACCCAGGTGTTAGCGGAAGGAATGAAGAACCTCTCCGGAACGCTTTTTGGTTTATACGATCTTTTTGCCGGTGGTGCATTTAGTAAAGCGGCTGTATTCGGCCTTGGTATTATGCCCTACATTAGTGCTTCAATTATTCTGCAGTTGCTTGGGGCGGTTGTGCCCTGGGTGCAGCGTCTGCAGAAGGAAGGCGAAGAAGGGCGCAAAAAAATTACCCAGTATACTCGTTACGGAACACTGTTGATTTCCGCTATGCAGGCATTTGGCGTGGCCATTTTCCTGGAAAGCATTGATGTGAATGGTGTTAAGGCAGTTATCCACCCTGGAATGGGCTTCCGTCTTTTAACGATGATGTCCATGGCAACAGGAACGATGCTGATTATGTGGCTGGGTGAATTGATTGATGACCGGGGAATTGGTAATGGTATCTCCCTGATCATCTTCATCGGTATCATCGCGAGGTTTCCATCGGCCTTGTTCCAGGAATGGATCCAATTCTCCAGCGGAAACCGCTCCTTACTGGTTGAGCTGGCGCTGATTATTCTGGCATTCTTGATTGTTGCCGGTGTTGTAATTTTAACCCAAGCCACTCGAAAAATACCGGTTCAATACGCGAAGAGAGTTGTGGGCCGCAAAGTTTACGGTGGTGTGAACACGCACTTTCCGCTGCGGGTGAATACGGCGGGCGTTATGCCCATCATCTTTGCGCAGGCAATTATGTTCGTGCCCAGCACCCTGTTTTCTTTCTTCCCGGAGAGCGAATTCATGGGTGGTCTGCAGAGAGCATTCTCAATGGAATCCTGGTTTTATTGGCTGGTCTATGGTGTGATGATTATTTTCTTCACCTATTTCTATACCGCCATCGCGCTGAATCCGGTGGATGTGGCGGACAATCTGAAGAAACAAGGTGGGTTTATTCCTGGCGTGCGGCCTGGCAAAAAAACGGCCGATTATCTGGATAACATTCTGACCAGAATCACCCTGCCAGGGTCTATTGCGCTGGCTTTTGTTGCCATTATCCCGTATATTCTGGTGCAAATGTTTAGAATTTCATATAGTTATGCCTCATTCTTTGGCGGAACAGGCTTGCTGATTATCGTTGGTGTGGCGCTTGATACGATACAAAGATTCGAATCGCACCTCTACATGCGGCATTACGAAGGTTTTATGAAGGGTGGCCGCGTAAGGGGCAGAAGAGCATAAATGATTTCCATTAAGAATGAAAAAGAAATAGAGCTGATGCGCATCAGCTCCAAAATTACGGCAGAAACTTTTTTATTCGTAAGGTCTATTATCAAGCCCGGCATAACTACCGGGAAGTTGGATGAAGAAATTGAGAAATTTATTCGTTCAAAAGGAGCAAAACCCGCTTTCAAAGGATTATACGGTTTCCCGGCAAGCGCCTGTGTCTCGGTGAATCATGAAGTGGTCCATGGTATCCCTTCGCCAAAACGAGTACTGCAGGAAGGAGATATCGTCAGCGTGGATATCGGGGTTGAGTACCAAGGGTACTTCGGTGATTCCGCATTTACCTTCCCGGTGGGTGAGGTGGATGAACAGAAAAGAGAGTTGATGCGAGTGACGATTGAGGCGTTGTATGAGGGAATCAAAAAGGCAGTGAGCGGCAACCGGGTGCAGGACATATCCTGGGCCATCCAACAGCGGGCGGAAGCGCATCATTACGGCATCGTTCGGGAGCTGGTAGGGCATGGTATCGGAAGGGCGCTGCATGAGGAACCCCAGGTGCCCAACTTTGGTAAACCAAATCGCGGACCGCTTTTGAAGTCCGGGATGGCCCTGGCCATCGAGCCGATGATCAACATGGGCGATCGCCAGGTGCTTACTCTGGAAGATGGGTGGACAGTAGTCACAAGGGATCGAGCTCCTTCTGCACATTACGAACATACCGTGATTGTGCAGAACGGTGCGCCGGAAATATTAACAGAGAACGGTTTAAAAGACGAGGTATTTTAATTGGCCAAGGAACAAGCTATACAGGTTGACGGGGTTATAAAGGAGACGCTGCCGAATGCCACCTTTATTGTACAGCTTGAAAGCGGACATGAGGTTTTAGCGCATGTATCGGGCAAAATGCGGATGCACTTCATAAAAATATTGCCTGGTGACAAAGTGAAGGTGGAGCTGTCACCCTACGATCTGAAGCGTGGTCGAATTACTTATCGATATAAATAAAGTGGAATAGAAGTGAGGTTCGAAAATGAAAGTTCAGGCATCGGTAAAGAAACGTTGTGAACATTGTAAGATTATCCGCAGGCACGGTGTGGTGCGGGTGATTTGTAAAAAGAATCCGAAACATAAACAGAGACAGGGCTAATTATTATTGTAAGGAGGTTATTTTGGCTCGTATTGTCGGTGTAGATTTACCAAAAAATAAACCGATTGGAACTGCGCTTACCTATATTTTTGGAATCGGGCGTTCTTCAGGCTTAAAAATTTGTAAAGCGGCAAATGTCGATCCGGGAACCCGGACCAATGATTTAACCGACGACCAGGTCCGTGATATTCGTAATACAATTCAGCAGTCCTATAAAGTGGAAGGCTCTCTGAAAACCGAAATTAATATGAACATCAAACGATTGATTGATATTAATTGTTACCGAGGAATGCGCCACAAAATGGGATTACCGGTTCGCGGACAAAGAACCCGCACAAATGCACGGACACGTAAGGGACGGCGCCGGTCAATAGCAGGTAAAAAGAAATAAGCAGCTTTAATAAGGAGGCTTTCAATTGGCACGTAGAGCACGTACAGTCAAAAAGAAGAAAGAACAAGTTGATGCATTGGGTGTTGCCCATATCCGCTCAACTTTTAACAATACCACGGTTACCTTAACCGATTCCAAAGGAAATGTGATTTCCTGGGCAACAGCCGGCAAAGTCGGATTTAAAGGATCGCGGAAGAACACGCCGTTTGCCGCCCAGATGTCAGCAGAAACTGCGGCAAAAGAGGCAATGGAACTGGGACTCCGGCAGGTTGCCGTTGAGGTTAAAGGTCCCGGTTCGGGTCGTGAAGCGGCCATCCGCTCATTGCAGGCCGCCGGATTGGAAATTATGAGTATTAAAGATGTGACGCCAATTCCGCACAATGGCTGTCGGCCGCCCAAAAAACGCAGAGTGTAATTAAACAATTTAATGAATGGAGAAGCTTTTTAATGGCACGTTATACAGGTCCAGTTTGTAAACTTTGCAGAC
>JARRQT010000002.1:0-37049 GCA_037381445.1 Calditrichia bacterium | reverse complement strand
GCGGCGGGATGAGCCGTATGCCGCTTACCCGTATCTCGACTGGAGTGTTGTGACGCTAAACAGCGGCGATGTCTATGCCAAATTTCTGGTGCGGGTGCTGGAAGTCCTGGAATCCATAAAAATTCTGCGGCAGGCTATTGACCTGATTCCCAAAGGAGATTTTCTCCTGAAAGTGAAAGAAGTCCCGCCGGGCGAGGGAATCGGGCGCTACGAAGCGCCGCGGGGAGAAGATATCCACTACGTGCGCTCCAACGGCACCAATTACCCGGAGAGAGTGAAGGTGCGGGCGCCCAGCTATATCAATATTCCGTCCTTCCACGCCTCCTGTATCGGTCAGCAGGTGGCCGACGTCGCCATCACCCTGGCGGCGGTGGACCCCTGCTATAGCTGCACGGAACGGATGATGTCCGCCAGATCAGCTTCCGGCGGCAGGCTGTTTTCTCAGGATGATCTGCTGAACCTGAGCCGCAGGAAAACGCAGGAAATCGCCGCTGATCTGGGAGCGGAACCGGATCTGCCCAAATTGAAAGCCCGTATCTGATATCCCTCTGTTCCGGCCCGAAACCGGTTCAGAAATAATCATAAGATAATTCTCCGCTCTTTGAATATAATTTCATAACAATAATACCCGATGAACAGGAGCGCTTTTTATGAACCTGTTGACATTCATCTACCTTCCAGCCGCTGCCGGCCTTCTATGCCTGATTATTCCCCGGAAAATAAAATATGCCCAGGAAGCCATTGCCATTCTCGCCGCTTCTTTATTCCTTTTCCTCAGTTTCCGCGCATTTTCCCTGCCGGACGAGACGCTGCGGATTCCCTGGTTCAGCATTCCCCCGCTGGATTTTTCCCTCGATTTCCGGCTGGTCCATTTTTCCAAATTTTTACTGATTTTTCTGGGACTGTTTACCCTGCTGACCGCTCTTTATTCAACAGGCTATTTCCGGAAAAAGAGCATATCCCAGCTCTATTTCCCCTTCGTTTTATGGACGCTGTGCGGCGCCTCCGGCATTGTTCTGGCGAACAACTTCTTTGTGCTCCTGCTCGGCTGGGAATTTGTGACGCTCCTGCTTTTCTTCCTGATTGCCATGGGCCAGGGCAAAGCGGCTTCCATGGCTGCCGGAAAAACCTTCGCTATGCTGGGATTCACCGATGTGGCGCTCCTTCTGGCTGTGGTGGCACTTCCCCTTATTTACGGAAGCTGGAAAATCAGTGAACTGCACATTGTGCTGAATACTCCCTTTGCCATTGTCATTTTTCTGCTGATGTTTATCGCCGCCATTGCCAAGGCCGGCGCCATTCCCTTCCATTCCTGGATACCTCCGGCCGCGCAAAGCGGACCGCTGCCGGTCATTGCTTTTCTGCCGGCTTCACTGGACAAACTGCTGGGCATTTACCTGCTGGCACTGATCACCCTGAATGTTTTTTCCATTCCCATCGGTTCCTCCATCTCCATACTCATTATGGTCATTGGAGCGCTCACCATTATTGTCGCGGTGCTGATTGCGGTGGTTCAGCACGATCTCAAACGGCTGCTTTCCTATCACGCCATCAGCCAGGTGGGCTATATGGTGCTGGGAATCGGGACAGGAAATCCCATCGGGATCGCCGGCGGACTTTTCCACATGCTGAACCATGCCATCTATAAAAGCAGCCTGTTTTTCTCCGCCGGCGCTGTGGAACGCCAGACCGGCACCACGGATGTAGATAAACTCGGCGGCCTCGGGAAATACATGCCGGTGACCTTTCTGGCCTGCCTGGTGGCGTCTCTCTCCATTTCCGGTGTCCCGCCCTTTAATGGATTTGTTTCGAAGTGGATGATTTACCAGGGGCTGGTGGAAGGAAGGAGCTGGATCTACATGGTTTTTCTGGCGGTGGCCATGTTTGGAAGCGCGCTGACGCTGGCCAGTTTCTTGAAGCTGCTCTACGGCCCTTTCATGGGTGAGCGGTTCCGCAGCGAATCGGCTTCAAAATCCGCGGCCCCGAGGGGTATAAAAGAAGTCCACTGGACCATGCTGGTCCCCATGGTAATTCTCTCGCTGCTGTGCATCGGCTTTGGTCTGTTTGCACAATATCCCATCAACCAGTATATCGGGCCCATCCTGGATATTAAATTCGGCAGCGTGCTGCATTCCATCAATATCGGCACCGCCTTCTGGAATCCGACCATCGCCACCATCCTGCTGATCTTCGGATTGATCATCGGAGCCGTATTCTATTTTTTGAGCCGCCGGCGCACCAGAAGCACCGAAACCATTTTTATCGGCGGAGAAAAATTTGTGGTGGACCGCGAACGCTCGCTGGCAGGAAATTTTTATGAATTCCTGGAAAGAATGGGCGTGATTGGCGGGTTCCTCAAAGAGAGCAACAAGGGCATCCTCGATATCTACAACCTGAGCGGCGATTTCGGACTGATCTTTGTCGGCGTCCTGAAAAAATTGCACGACGGCGTTCTGTCAACCTATCTGGCCTGGTGCGTCATCGGGCTCGGCGTACTCAGTTTCGTCCTGATGGTTCTTTAGCTCGCTCCGATGCTAACCACAGATATTTGATAGCCGTGTAAAAATCGGGTTTCCGGCTCCTGGTTAAGGACCTTTTCACAAAAATATCCAATTTAAAATAAGGGCGGCGAAATGCTTTTTGTATTCTATTCCCTTTTGATTTTCTGCATCATCGGTTCCATTATTGCCATCGAGGCCAAAAATATACTGGCCTCCGTTATCTCGGCGGGCGTGGTGGGCATGGGACTTTCCATTATGTTCCTCTTTTTGGGGGCGCCCGACATTGCCATTGTGCAGGTGGTGGTGGAAATTATTGTGCTGATCATCCTGATCCGGTCCACCGTTTCCATCGATAACACCTCCATTATAACCCATCAGGACACTTTTGCCATCCTGAGCAGCCTCATTTTCTTCGGGCTGTTCCTGGTGTTCGCTTTCATGGCTTTTCGGGGACTGCCCGCCTTTGGCGAACCTCTGATGACTGTCTCCTCCCGCTACCTGGAAAACAGCGTGCAGGATACCGGCGCCTCCAATGTCATCATGGGAATTCTGCTGGATTACCGGGCCTATGATACGCTGGGAGAGGCCACCGTTATCTTCACCGCAATCCTGGGTGCATTTATGGTACTGCGGGTGAAAGGCAAAAAGAAAAAGGAAGAAGCAGACATGGTGAAAGTGGGAATTCCCTTCAGCGAAGAGCTGCAGAAATCGGCTGCCCTGGAAAAAGAAGACCTTTCCGATACCGTGATTTAATCCGCAGTGCCTATAGACCTGACAATTATTGAAGGAAAATAAAATGCAAGGCATGAGTTTTATTGTCAAAACGGTGACCCGGCTTTTAATCGGGGTCATATTCCTGTTCGGCATCTATATTACATTTTACGGGCACCTCACGCCGGGCGGCGGATTTGCCGGAGGCATCATGCTGGCCTGCGGATTTATCCTGCTCACCCTGGCCTTCGGCAAGGAGACTTCACTGGGTAAATTGAGTGACTTCTGGGCAAGCATGCTGGATAATCTGGGCGCCTTTACCTTCTGGCTGGTCGCCCTGCTGGGCTATACCGGTGGGTACTTTTTTATTAATTTCATTGAAAAGAAAAATCCCTTTGGACTGCTGAGTTCCGGCACGATTCTGATCAACAACATCGCCATAGGAGTCAAGGTTTTTGCCAGCGTTTTTGCGGTATTTCTGGCGCTGACCATTTTCGGCCGTTTCGTCTCCGGTCTGGCTGAATCCGAAGAGGAAGATTAATCCAACTGATAAAATTCAGGATAATTTATGCTTATTTACTTTTTAAACTCCATCCTTTTTGTTCTGGGATTGTACTGCCTGATCGCGAAAAAGCACCTGGTCAAAAAAATCATCGGGATGGTGATTATGGAATACGCGATCAACCTTTTCATTGTTTTGCTGGGCTATAAAGGTGGCGGAATCCCGCCCATTCTTCTGCCTGAAATGAGCAAGGCAACATTTGTACAGCAAAGCGTCGATCCCCTGCCTCAGGCGCTGGTACTGACCTCCATTGTTATCGGGCTAGGGGTGCTGGCCCTGATGGTCGCCATATCCCTTCGTCTTTATGAAAAATATAAAACCTTTGATATGAGCGAAATCCGCAGGCTGCGGGGATAAAAAGAAGCGTTTGGAAATGATCTGCAATGTCTGTCCGCAAAAATCCTTTCTTTTGATATGAGGTAAATTCATGGAAAACTGGCTTCCACTCTTTGTTGCTGTCCCATTGGGCATGGCTTTCATTAATCTATTGCTTTCCAAATTTATAAAGCGGATTTCACCTTTCCTGGTCCTTGCGGCGGTTGTTTTCCAGTTATGGCTCGCGCTGCGATTTCTGGGCCATGCAGCCTTCTATTATAGCATGGGGAACTGGACTCCGCCGCTGGGCATCACGCTGGTGTGGGACCCGCTGAGCCAGCTGCTGGCGCTTATTGTATCGGTCATCAGTCTGGCAGTCACCCTGTTTGCGATCCCCTACATGCAGCAATACACCGCCCAGAGCAAATTTTATTCACTTTATCTGTTGATGATCGCAGGTATGAATGGCGTGGTGCTGACCGGAGACATGTTTAATCTCTTTGTCTTTCTGGAAATTGCATCCATCGCTTCCTATGCCCTGGTGGCTTTTGGGGTGGAGGCGGAGGAACTGGAAGCATCCTTCAAATACCTGGTGCTGGGAGGCGTCTCTTCCACTATCATTTTGCTGGCCATCGCGCTGCTGTATGCGGCCACCGGCACTTTAAATATGGCGGATATGGCTGCAGCGCTGCGGCACGGTATCTCCCACGGACTGCTGTTTTTCATTTTCGCTTTGTTCCTGATGGGATTTGGTCTGAAATCCGCCATGGTTCCCTTCCACGCCTGGCTCCCCGATGCCCACCCCTCAGCACCGGCTCCCATATCGGCCATGCTTTCCGGGCTGATCATCAAAGCGCTCGGCATTTATGCACTGATTCGGGTCTTTTTTATCATCCTGGGCATCGTCCCAATCGTTAAGACCATCATGATGACGCTGGGCGGACTCTCCATGGTTATCGGCGTTTTTCTGGCGGTGGGCCAATGGGACTTCAAGCGCCTGCTGGCATATCACAGTATCAGCCAGATGGGATATGTGATGGTGGGTATCGGCCTTGCCACGCCGCTGGGTATTCTGGGCGGTTTGTTCCACCTGTTGAATCACGCCGTGTTCAAATCGCTGCTCTTCCTGTGCTCGGGCGCTTTTGAATATACTACCGGAACGAGACAACTGAAACAGCTTGGCGGCCTTATTCGAAAAATGCCCTGGACGGGGGGCAGTTGCTCTATTGCTGCGCTTTCGATTTCCGGTGTTCCTCCTTTCAACGGCTTCTGGAGCAAACTGATTATTATTGTGGCGCTCTTTCAGGCGAAATTCTATTTCCTGGGGGCGGTAACCGTTTTTGTCAGTTTCATGACCCTGATTTCGTTCATCAAAGTTCAAAAATACTCCCTTTTCGGAAATCTCCCCGAGCGCCTGCAGGGTATTAAAGAAGCGCCCGTGTTCATGGTGGCCGGTGTGGTGATCCTGGCGGTCATGTGCGTCGGACTGGGAGTATTATATCCGTTCTACGGACCGGCCATTCTGGAAAGTGCCCGCAATTTAATTCTGGAGCCTGGTCAATATCTGCAGTTTGCCATGCCATAAAAACATGAGTTATCCCTTTCCATACAACCTGTAAAACCGGTTTGCCGGAGCGTGCAAAATGAAAAAAATATTCGATTTTATTATCATGCTGCTCATTTGGGTGGCCCTGACCTGGTCGCTGTCCCTGCCGGATCTGATTGCCGGGGGATTGGTTTCCCTGCTGGGCGTATTGCTTTTCAGCAATTTACTACCCCCTGAGTTCACGCGCATCCTCGATCCCCGCAGATTATTCTGGGCAATTATTTACCTGCCGGTTTTTTTCTGGCAGGTCATCAAATCAAATTTTGATGTCGCTTACCGCGTTTTCCATCCCGAAATGCCGATCCGTCCTGGAATCGTCCGGGTGAAAACCTCGCTGCAAAGCGAAGTTGCCAAGACCTTTCTGGCCAATTCCATTACCCTGACTCCCGGCACGCTGACCATAGACTGTATTGAAAATAATCTGTATGTACACTGGATAAATATCATTTCCGAGGATCCCGAAATCGAGACGGAATTGATTGTCAAAAAATTTGAGTGGTTTCTGAAAAGAATATTTGATTAAAAATTGGTTTCCATCTGCAGTATTGCTGTAAAACAACGTTAATTCCGGAGATAAAATGGTCGTTTTCGTTATTCTTCTGCTGCTATGCGCATTTTTTTGTTTATACCGCGTGGGGGCGGGCCCTACCCCGCCGGACCGCACCGTGGCCATCGACATTCTGGGCATTTTGATGGTGGGATTTTGCGCCATCCTTTCCCTTTACACCGGAAAGGATCTGTACATGAATGTCGCGATTGCCTGGGCGCTGCTCTCTTTCATCGGCACCACCGCCCTCGCCAAATATCTGGAAGGGAGGACTTTCGATGAGTAGCACGGTCGTCATTCTTATTTCAGTCGGGCTGTTTTTCAATTTCGCCGGCTGCATCGGGCTGATCCGTTTTCCGGACATCTATAACCGCTTGCAGGCCAGCACAAAATGCGTCACGCTGGGCACCATTTTGATTCTGGCGGCCCTTGTCTTCCATTTCGGCTGGAACAGCATTTCAATAAAAGCAATTTTATGCATTGCCTTCATTCTGATGACGGCACCCACCGCAGCGCATGCGATCTCCCGGGGTTCCCACCGCGCCGGTTTTCCGCTGTGGGATCGTAGCATCACGGATAAATACCGCGACGACACCCGGCAGAAATCCATATAAAATATTTGATATATCAGAAAGATTTAGCACTCTCCCAGGAGGATCGGAATGTATCTACCAAAAGTGAGAGAATTAAAAGAAGCCGTTACCGCAATCTTCAAGGGTCCCTACACGCACCCCTTTCCAAAGGAACCGACTCCGGTTCCGGAAACGCTCCGGGCTGCGCCCAAATATAATTCGGAATTCTGCATCGGCTGCGGCGCCTGCGCCGAAGTCTGTCCGGCGCGTGCCATAAAAGTTGAGGATATATTATATGAAGGAAAGCCGGTCCGCCGCTTGACCTGCAACTATGGTAATTGCATCTTCTGCGGGGAGTGCCAATTAAATTGTACCACAGAGAAGGGAATCCGGCTATCCCAGGAATATGAGCTTTCCTTTTTTGAAGCCGATGATGCCAGGGAGATAATCGAGCACGAGCTGGTTTTGTGCGATGTATGCGGAAAAGTGATCGCACCCAAAGGGCAGTTGCGTCATTTATACCGTAAACTTGGCGCAATTGCCTATTCCAATCCCACTCTCTATTTAACCCGCACCGGAGAAATAGCCTTAACCGACGGAATATCGCAGCGGGATGAAAGGCCAATCGGGCGGTGGGATATCATGCGGGTCACCTGTCCCGAATGCCGCCGCAATATTTTGCTGAAGGAGGAATGGGGGTAGCGTATTCTCATTTCGAGTTTTCATTTCAGAAGCCATATGACATCCTTCTGTCCTATGGCTTTTTTATTTGATATGGATTTGACGTTCCTGGCTGATTATTTTTAGCCGTTATTAAGCCGGTTTCGGAAACCAGTTCAGAAATGACGCAAAATATTATTTGAAATTTTAATGGATGATAGCGAAATACTGAAGGAAATACTGTCTTTCGATCCCCTGATCATCGGTATCGGCAATACCCTGAGGGGAGACGACCGCGCTGGCGTGGAGTTCATCAGGCTGCTGCAGCAGGGCGGTTATTCAAACTGCCTGGCGGTTCACAGCGCTCCCGAGAACTATCTTTATAAAATCGCGGGAATGCCCGGCAAAATGCGCCTGTGGGCGGATGTCGTTCACTGGGGCGGGCAGCCGGGCGAGTGGAAGATATTCAGCACCGAGGAGATATCCCGGTTCGCGATTTCAACCCATAATTTCTCGCCATCCGTGCTGGTGGAATTTCTGAAACCGGTTAACGACATACCGGACTATTTTCTCGGCATCGAGCCGGTCTCGCTGCAATTGGGAGAAAATTGGAGCGAAACGGTTGAAAATACGGTACGAATGCTTGCCGTCCAGATTCTAAATTATTATCACCAGAGGGAGTTATAAACGAATGAATAATCCGGAGAGAAAAATTCTGATTGTCGGGGTCGGCAATCCGCTGCTCGCGGACGACGGCGTCGGCGTCTATGTAATTGATGAGCTGAAAAAAATGCCTGTTCCTGAGAATGTTAAGCTGGCTGATTGCGGGACTGATGTGCTAAAACTTCTCTCTTTCCTTGAGGACGAGGATATCATCGTCATTGTCGATGCGGTTGACGGGAAAAGGGATGCGGGAACGATATTCCATTTTAACAAAGAAGAAACGCTGAAATTCCCGGGCGAAAGCAAATCCGCCCACCTCATTTCGGTTATTGATTCTCTCCGCCTGTTGGAGAAGGTGAATCCTCTGTTTCAAAAAGCGCGGCTGGATTTTTTCGGCATACAGCCCTTAAAGGTCGAGATGGAAAACCAATTATCGGAGCCTGTTAAGACGTCCGCGGATAAGGTTATTTCGGAAATCAAAGATAAATATTTTTAGGATACCAGAGTTAATCCCGGAATAGCTGTGCAAACGGATAAAATATTTTGACGGATATTACATCTGTCAGCTTGCGGCCTTAGCAAGAAAGTCAGGTGATTAGCATCCCTCTTCCGGCTTGACTGAAATCACACCACGTATTTTACAACAAAAACAACCCCCAGCGCCAAAAGAAGGATAGGAATTAAAGGAAGCAGCAGGCCAACCAGCGCGGGCAGAAAAAGCAGCGGCAATAGTAGCAGAAAAACGGATCCCAGCACCGCACCAAGAATAATTTTAATGGGAAGCACAATCATAAATATGCCGGCCTTCAGGAACCACACAAATATTTTTAGTCCCACCAAAAGTCCGATGACGATCAGAATTGCCAGCAGAACTTCCATACAACTTCCTCCATTTTTTGACAATTTACGTCAGTCTTTTCGGGATGTTTCACCCTATTCAAAATGTACCACATTCCATGATTTATCAAAAGAGTTTTATTCACTATTCATTTATATTATCTTTTAAAATAAGAGAAGATTAAACCATTCAACCAAGCAGGAGGAAGCCATGCAGGTACCCATCGATCGACTTTTGGAACGTTTCTTGAAATATGTTAAAATCGATACCCAATCCGATGAGAATTCCGATACATACCCCAGCACCGAAAAACAGCTCAATCTGTCCCGACTTTTATTAGAGCAGATTAAAGATCTTGGATTGAAAAACACGGAAATGACCGAACATGGTTACGTTTTCGGAACTCTCCCCTCTAATCTGCCTGCTAGCCATTCCCACAAAGTGCCGGCCATCGGCTTCATCGCTCATGTGGATACCTCGCCGGAAGTGAGCGGAGAAAATGTTCAGCCCGAGATTCATAAAAATTATAAGGGTGGCGAAATTGTCCTTTCCAAAGACAAAACGCAGGTTATCAAACCGGAAACCGATCCGGCGCTGAAAAATTGTGTCGATCATGACATCGTTACCTCAGACGGCACCACCCTTCTCGGCGCCGATAATAAAGCCGGCTGTGCCGAAATAATGACCGCCATGGACTATCTCATCAACAATCCGGAAATTCCGCATGGCGAAATAAAAGTTGCTTTTACAGTGGATGAAGAAGTCGGCACCGGAACTCAATATTTTGATGTGAAACAGTTCGGTGCAAAATTCGCCTACACCATTGACGGCGAAACTGCCGGCGAAATAGAAGACGAGACATTCTGCGCAGATACCGTTACTATTAAGATTAATGGGGTAAACATGCACCCCGGGTATGCGAAGAATAAACTGGTCAGCGGAATTAAGATCGGCTGCGACATTGTCAGCCGTCTTCCCAAGGACTCCCTTTCGCCGGAAACCACTGAAAAGCGGGAGGGATATATCCATCCCCATGCTTTCAGCGGCAGTGTGGAAACAACGGACATCAAATTTTTAATCCGGGATTTTACTGTGGAAGGCTTGAAAGAGAAGGAAAGCTTTCTGGAAAATTTAATGAATGAGGTGCTGAAGGAATATCCGAAGGCTACAGCAGATTTCAAGGTTGATGAGTCCTATCGCAACATGAAATACATTCTTGACAAATTCCCCTTTGTGGTGGATTACGCCATGGAGGCCGTGAAACGCAGCGGATTGTCTGCGCTGAAGAGCCTGATCCGGGGAGGAACGGACGGCTCGCGACTTTCCTATATGGACCTGCCGACACCAAATATTTTCACGGGGGGACACAACTTCCACAGCAAGCGGGAATGGATATCGGTTCAGGATATGGAAAAAGCGGTGGAGACGATTGTCAATCTGGTACAGATCTGGGCTGAAAAGGGCGAACCCGCCTAGCCGGAAGGCAGAAATATTGTAATAAGGACAAAAAGGCCGGTTCTTTTTTCAGGGAACCGGCCTTTTTTAGATCAAAAAAAGACTTCCGGACGCAATTTTCCGGAAGCCTGCCATTCTGAAATCTATGGATTATTACAGCTGTTTTTGAACGTGCTGAACCACAAGGTTGATGATGGATTTCAGGGTATCAAAAACGCCCACACCCTTGATGGCAGTTCCTTCAAAATGGGGAACATCAAAGAAGTTCAGTTTTTTCTGCAAAATTGCCATGGATTCTGCATTGGGCAAATCACGTTTATTATATTGGATAACCCACGGGAAATTTTCCAGCGAGAATCCCGAAGCCATCAGATTCTTTTCCAGATCCAGCAACGTTTCAATATTGCCTTCCATTCTGTCCCGCTGAGAATCAGCCACAAACACGATTCCATCCACACCGTTGAGAATAATTTTACGGCTAGAGGCATAATAAACCTGACCGGGAACCGTATAAAGATTAAATTTTGGTTTCTTCCCTTTGATTCTTCCTACTTCAATTTGCATAAAATCAAAAAATATGGTACGGTCTTCCTTTGTTTTCAAAGTAACCAGTTCACCTGTTAATGAGGGGTCCAATTTCGAATGGATATATTCCAGATTGGTGGTTTTGCCGCTCATACCGGGGCCATAATAAACGATTTTCAAATTGATTTCCTGCAATGCCCAATTAATAAACATCCCGCATCCTCATTAGTTTGTTAAATTAACTTAACTTCTCCCTATTTAAAAGATTCATCTAACATGTCACCCAGCATACTGGAAAAATCATTATCAATAATTTTGCTGGCATCATCCCCTTCCTCTGTTTCTTCAAAGATTTTCAGCAAACTTTGAATCGCTTTTTTGGTATAGATGCGGACAAGACCAAGCGTCACGCTGACATCAAATACCACCACCAGAAAAAAATTATCCCCGATATTTGAAAGATATACGTTTCGCTTCTCGCCCTCGTGGAACAGCAGCTTGAATTTCGCATCCTCCCCTACCAGCTTGGCCATTTCCGAAGTCGCGGCAAAATCACTGGCAGCCAGGGCGCTTAGAATCGCCGTATTAATATCTTCGGTATTCCCCCGCTGCGTGATAAGTTGTCCGCTGATATCGGCAAGTAAAATTGTTGAGGCCTTGGTTTTGGCGGCCAGCTCCGACAAAACCTTGGTGATCTCATCAAACTGCTGGGCGGTTAAAATTAGCTGACGGCTACCATCTTTTAATTTTTTAACCTGCACCATATACGGGCCCTCCTCACATTTAAATCACATTTTTATTTTCGGACAAATCAATGTTTTCTTAAGCGTTCAATCGATGTTTTTAGACTTTCCCGCATTCTCTCGATCGCTTCCGACAAAATCCCGATCTCATTTTTAACGGCAACCCGCACTGGGGTGTTAAAATCCCCCATGCTGATTTTATAGGCCATATCAGTTAAGTATGAAATCGGCCTCGTAATTTGCAATGTAACAATAAATATCGCCAAAATAATAGCTAAAAATGTTCCTCCCAAAAATACCATACCCAAAAAAAGGATAGTGCTTTTTAAATGACTCTCAATATATGACTGACGCATCCCCACCCGAACGAATCCCAGTAATCCTTCCTTAATAGGTTCTAGAATATCATATACTTTTGTATTTTCAGAAGCAATAGTAATCTTCTGAACCTGATAGCTCTTATTATCGTCAGCTTCTTTAAAAACATGACCTTCAACAATTTCTCTGGGGACATCTCCGTTGTAGGTATCCGTTTTTATCTGATTATTAAAATCTTCAATAAGAATATATTGAATATTTGAATAGTATTTATATTTTTCAATAATAGATTTCAGAGAGACAATATCGTCCTCTATTAATTTTTCGGCAGCCAGTTCAGATATATTGGCAGCCACAATACGCCCCTGTTCAATGAGAGATTCCGTCAGTATTTTGTTTACATATCGGTAAGTTATGGTCAGAATAACCAGACTGAACAGAAAAGTACCAATTAAAATGGACGCTCCGATTTTCCAGCGCAAACTGATGTAATTTGATTTTTTCATAATTTCACAATATAAGGTTTAATTTTAGGATAAATATTTCTTTGAAATTCAATCTGTTTTTCAGCATCGTTGATATGACTTGAAAGTAAATCGATCAGGGAAGCCAGGGCGTTTTTTTCGAACTGATCGCGGGATTTTCTCATGCTCTGTAAAACTTCCTCGATAAGCACGCTGGCAACCGGTCCCATCAGAGTCGTCAGTTCATATTCAATCTCCACAAATAAACCCGGCTGGAGGTACAGATTGTCCGGAGAAACCGAAACGAGTTCAAGCAATCCTTCTTTCAGCAGATTTTTAAAAATATCCTTCATTTCGGTTTTGCTCAGGGCCAGGATATCGGAGATCTCACCCACCGTTTTCTCTCCATCCAGTTGGGTGACCACCGCCCATTCCAGGTGCAGCAATTTGACCTGCTGGGGAGAGCGCTGGCTGCTCAGGCGGAAAACCATATTTTCAGTTATTTCAGTAACAGTCATAATTTTTTTGGCCCGCAACAAATTAATGTGTTTTGTTTGCCAATTACTAAAATTTCTTTAATTCAGAAATTTTGGCCAGATATCCCTGTTCCACATCATCCAGAAATTCCCTTTTCAGAACACTGTGATTCCCGATGGGGATTTTTTTCAGCATTTTTTGCATTTTCTTCGAATCGAAAAGTTCTGCCAAACCTACATTGACAATCAATCTGAGGGCAGAGATATCCACCTTAAAACGGGCAAATATCAGCAAAAGAAATTGAGGCAAATTTCTGGCGTATACCTGCCCCTTTTCATAAGAGACCACATTTTCCTGATATTCCAGATCGTCCCGGTCGAATAATTCGAAAATCTGATGAAAATGCAGTGAGACATCCTCAAACAGGTTGGTATTGAAATTGGGGGCAGACCAGCTGTCAAGGACGGTGTTGTCCTTGCGAATAATGACGACCCCCTCAACTCCTTCAACAGATGTTAAATCATGTAAATAATCTTTTATCATTTTTTGCCAGTCCCGAAACCACAATAAAGCTTAGAGTATCCTGAACTTCTCTGTTTCAGATCAAAATCGCAATTTCACATCAGTTTGATGCGATCCGTTTCAGAATTTTCTTAATCTGCATGACAAACTCGCTCGATATTACGTACAAATCTGTTTCAATAACAATCAAGTTGGGGCGAACCTCAAAAAGAAACAGATATTCGGTTTGATTTCGCAGATAAGTATAGCTGAAGAAATCCGTGTAAAACAAAGTGACCAGTTTTTTTACCTTATACCACCAGAAAACGATAGATACAGGGCTGATTTTATTATTCAATTTCCCTTCAATCAATTTGCCGTGATAATCCAGAACACACACATTTTTCACTCCCTTTTGTTCGGAAATAAATGAAAAAATTTGTTTGGAGACAGGAGTGACCTGCTGTGTTTTTTCATCGACCAGGCGCAATGCTTCCAGTACAACTGAGTTCCATGGACGGGTTATGGTATGAGCCGGCGCCTGGATGCCTGCTTCCGCCTTAAACTGGCCGTCGGTCAGGCCGAGCATCTCCTGGACCGCTCTCTCTCCGATATAGGGATTGAATTCGGCGTGAACAATCTGGCCGTCGGAAAAATAGAGATAGCCTTCCCTCTCGACAGATGAGACGGTTACTTTGGCAACATTCCGTTCGATACAATTGATCTGGATGATATTCGCCAACCGTAAATCTTTTAAGTTTCCGACCAGAACCATAATCAGCTTATCATTTTAATGACTAAATCCCGAATCTCATGAATATCGAATGGTTTTTCAATATATTTTTCCGCTCCCCGCTGATACGCCTGCTCCTCTCTTTCGTCACTTCCATAAGCAGTCATGACAATTACCCGCGTGTTGGGATTGTGTGCTTTTATCATCGCCACCAGATCCAGACCATCAAGGCCGGGCATTTTGATGTCTGTTATCACCACATCGAACGGTTTTTCCTCAACCTTCGAAACCGCTTCGAGTCCAGAAGCAGCCGTGAGAACCTCGCATTCCATAGGAGCATTTATAAATGTTTGATAAAGACTGAATGTAAGCGTTTCCTCATCATCCACAATGAGTAATCTTTTTACCTTACTCATCCTCACTCCTCTTTTGATGGTTTTGGTTCTTTACTTGTGGATAAAAGCAGGGAGTGCTAAAATAAAAGTGGTTCCCTTACCTTCTTCGCTGACGACGTCAATTTTCCCGCCGTTTTCTTCAATCAACCTGCTGCAAATTGACAAACCCAATCCCAGGCCCTCAGCCTTACTGGTGAAAAAGGGATTAAATATTTTCTCCAAATTATCTCTCGAAATACCAATTCCAGTGTCTGAAATTTCAACCAGAGCATAATTTAATTCATTATTATTAACGGCAAGCTTTTCCTTTTCATTATCCAAAACATGAAATTTTTTGGCAGAGGTTACGATTTTCAGACTCCCTCCTTTTGGCATGGAATCAATCGCATTCAGAAATATATTTATAAAAACCTGCTCTAACTGCGTTTCATCTATGTATGCACGAGGAACGCCTTTGCCAAATCCCGTTGAAAATTCTATGTTTCTCTTTAACATTTTGGGAGCCAGCAAGAGATAGACTCCGTCAATGATCATATCCAGATCGTAAAAATTGAGTTTGGGTTTAGTGGGTCGCGCGAACTTAAAAAATTCCGTTAGCAAACGATTGGCTTTGTCCACTTCACGCACGATGCGCTCAACAATCTGAACCCGTTTGTCTTCTTCTGCAAAAGTTTCTTCCAATACCTGGGCCGCAGCTTTTATTCCCGCCAGCGGATTCCGGATTTCGTGGGCGATCCCGGCAGACAGTTCTCCCAGCAGCGCGAGACGCTCCATGCGTTCGATCTGTAATTTAAGATGAGAGACTTCCGTTACATCCCGGAACAGAAGCACGATGCCATCGAATTGGTTATCCTCATCATGAATGGGAGAGGTGGTCAGACCAACGATAATGCGGCCTCCGTCCTTCTGAAGAAAACTGACTTCCTTTTCATCTATTCGTTTACCCGGCACAAAAAGCATGCGCAGGATTTTTTGGGAATCATCGTCCTCTCCAAACAGATCGCTAATGTTTTTCCCCAGAAGTTCGTTTATCAGATAGCCCAGCTTCTGAGCCGCAATACGATTGACAAATGTGATCTCCCCCTCCAGATCCAGGGTGATAAGACCACCGTTAATATTTTGTATGATACTTTTATAAAAATTATATACTTTATCAATAAGACGATACTGACTGTTTTTAAGGGAATTTTCCGGTTCATCCTCCAGAATTTGAGAAACATGTGAGGCAGATTCCTCGGCAAGGGACGAAAATTTTGAATTTAGCAAGGTAAAAATCTTTTTTTGTTTCTGAATTTTCGAACTCATTCCCGATACTCATTGATTAAAACATAATATATAATATTTTGATAAATAAATCTATCAGTTTTTCCCGAATATAAAATACGATCCGGCACTTGGAATTAATAGCACCATTTTAAAATATTGAGAGTATGTAAGAATGAAATAGTTGCAGATTTCATTAAAAATATTTTCTTACTCAATTTAAAAGATGTTTTTTATCCCCCGAATGGAAGGAATGAAATCGCCGCCTTCTAGTGGCTGTGGTTATTGGCTATCCAGTTCTGTGAATCTTCCAGTTCTATGGTGACCGAACCGAAAAATGCCTTCATTTTAGCCTTGAGGGGAACTCTCTGTGAATCGACCGAAAACCAGCCCTCAAAATCGTCTTTAATCCCGGCAATCCCGATAAATTTTACCTTGCCTTCCACATAATAGCTTTCCGCATCCTTCCCGCCGAAATCAACCTGCTGAACTTCGCCAACCTGATGAAAATAGCAGGAGTCCCGGCCAGTAAGCACAAAAGTGGGTATCGCAATATTTTGCTCATGCTCACCCGACATCTGCCTGGCATAATAAAGCAGGGAAAGCACATCGCGATAGGTGGTATCCATGGGGACAGTCTCGTGCTGGGTAATGATTATCCGGTCGGGGTAGTCCTTGCTCACCTCTACCAAGATTTCCTTTTTATTCCGATCGAATGTGTAATCGGTTTTCAGAACATAATCTCCTTTGTTTTCCCTGGCGTGGAAAACCACCGGCACTGAATTGCTGTCCACCAGACTTTCATATTCATCATGAATGGTGACAAACGGAATACCATCCGCAGAGTCAATATATATTTTCAATTTATAGTATTGATTGCCTTTATATCGCACCAACCCTTCATTTATCAGGCGAAGGGTTCCGACGCGAATGAATGTCCACTTCACTTTATAAACCAGCTCCTCACCTTTGTGATAGACCTCTGCCGGCACATAATCAACCTTTTTCAGTGCAAAGGCAGCGGTAACAAAACTGACGAGCAAAACTGTTATCAAAATTTTTCTGAACACTACAACTTCCTTTATCTGAGATGCAAATTTTCTGCTTTCAATTTTTTCAATGTGTTTTTGAGTAGTTGAAACGCAATCCCATTTTAAAAGTTTCCGCTTTTGAAGGTTTCTTTTATACATGATAAGGGAATCTTCCAGCCAGGAATTTTGTCAAGAATAGATACCTTTTGTAAGATTCAAAATTTGCCGGCGAGGTGATAATAGAGCGCTGTCAGCGGCTTAAATATTTCATCTCCGGATCTGTTTGGATTCTCCTCCTGGCGACGGATCACTCGCCGCCTGTCCAGAATAGACTGATAGCGGATGTCCGTAATTAAATTATGCCAGATTTTTTCAGCGGTGCTCAGCTCCAGCAAAATATCGTGCTGAACAAAATCATCAAAGCGGCGCCCAACCAGTTTGCGTTTGTTTTTCATAATCCCACCAAATAGATCATAAGTTAATAATTTCTGAAATCTTATTCAAGGCAAATCGATGTTTCCTCTGCCTGATCCCATTATCGGCTGATCCGGATTTATTTGAATACAATCCCTAAAAGGGCTTCGTTTTCAATCGTTGCCTATTTCACGCTTTAGACCCAAACCATGCCCGATGACTATCGACAAATGAGTGCCATACCCATCTTTGCATTCATGAGATTGGGAGAATTTGCCGATTCCCATGAGATATAGATCGATGGATTTCTAATATTTATGAATCAATTCTTCAACCAAATTGTGGGGAGATAGGCGGTGATCCAAAACCTTCGATATATTTTGACTGAGATGTGCCTCCCGGCCGGGACTCCAGAAATTTTCTTCCAGCTCAATACGAACCATTTGACGTATTTTTTCCAGCGCTCTCTGGTGCCGCTTATCTTTCAGAATACCTTCGCTAATTAAAGATTTGCGATGTTTTTCCAGTGAGATGATAACTTCCTCTATACCTTGGGCCTGATTTGCGATGGTTTTCAGAATCACAGGTTTCCACTGGCTGTTCGAAGACCGCAGATCCAGCATCAATTCCAGTTCAATTTTTATCTTTTCCGCGCCCTCCCGATCCGCTTTGTTGATGACGAAGATATCGGCAATCTCCATTAAACCTGCCTTCATGGCCTGTATGCTGTCCCCGGATTCGGGAACGAGCACCACGATGGTGCTGTCGGTGGCCCTGGCGACATCCAATTCGCCCTGCCCTACTCCCACCGTTTCAAAAATGATTATATCCATGCCGGCAGCATCCATCAGATCCGCAACTTCCTGCGCAGTTTTGGAGAGCCCTCCAAGGCTTCCCCGTGTCGCCATGCTGCGAATAAAAATGTCCGGATATCCTGCCAATTCGCTCATCCGGATGCGGTCGCCCAATACTGCGCCCCCGCTGAACGGGCTGGTGGGATCGACAGCAACAATACCGATGGTTTTGCCATTCCCGCGAAGCCCTTTGGCAATCTTGGAAGTCAGCGTGCTTTTCCCGGCTCCGGGAGGACCGGTAATGCCGATTCGTATGGCTTTTCCGGTAAGGGGGAAAATGCTGTCCAAAATGGCATCTGCGATAGCATCCCCATTTTCAACCAGGCTGATGGCCCGCGCCAGGATTCGATGGTTTCCAGATCTGAGTCCCTCTATAATATTGTCTATTTTTTCACTTTCCCGTGGATTCACATTCAGCTCTTGCTTATATGTCACAATTCAATGGATTTTTCATTCAAAGATAAATTGAATTTAGCGATTAATCACATCAAAAAATATTTTTTCAAGACCTGCCAGATGGTTTTCCAGATTGAATTTTTCCTGAACTGTCTTACGGGCACGGACTCCCAACCGTTTCCTGAGTGCCGGATCATTGATCAATTTTTGCAGGGCATTTGCCAGGGCATCAATATCAAAAGACGGTACCAGCAGGCCATTCATGTCATCCTCGATGATTTCCGGCACTCCCCCGGCTGCCGTTCCGATGGGAGCAATTTCCTGGGCCATGGTTTCAATAAGTGATAATCCAAAGGTTTCCTTTTTGGTGGCCAGGACCGTGATATCCAGCGCAGCCGAAACCGCCGGAACGTCCTCCTGAAACCCTGTAAAGATAACCCGCTGTCCAATCCCCAATTCTTCGGCCAGGCGCTTCAGACGGCTTTCATAGCCCCTCTGCCCTACCGTTTCCGATCCGATCAGCAGCACTTTTACACGCGGCAGCTGCTCCTGCAGCCGTCCCATGCCTTGCAGCAGGATATGCTGTCCTTTCCCTTCCTCCAACCTTCCGACCATACCAATGGCAACTTCCTCAGAGGAGATTCCGAATTTTTTGCGGGAAGAATCACGCTGCCGGGGATCAGGCTTAAACCGCTTCAGATCAATGCCGTAATACAATCTGTGGATTTTCTGAGGAGGCAGTGGTGTATTTTTTTCCGCCTGATTTTTGATGCGGTCGGTAATCGCAATCAGCGCGTCCAGATTTCCGTAGACCCAGCGATGAAAGAGATCCTTTTTTGTGCGGCTGGATTCCATTTGCTGCGTAAAAACAAGCTTTCCCCGGCCTGCTTTATTCCTGGATAGTATTAGTGTGCTCAGATCCGCGGATTGATGCGCGTGAATAATATCGATTTTATTCTCACGGATGGTTGCTGCTATTTTATTGGCGATTTTAAAATCCAGGTAACGCCGTTTGGGGGTCATCGGAAAGAGCGACACTTCCCGAGTGCTCAATTTTTCGTATAAGAAACTATCCGCTTTGGCGCCATACCATACCTGGTGTCCCCGTTCTGCCAGGTATTGGCCGATGTTGGCCATGTACAATTCCAGACCGCCTTTACCATTGCTGAAGCAGATCTCCAGAATCCGCAATTTGTCAGACTGTGAAGCCAAATTCAAGATTCCCCTTCATGAAACCAATTGAAAAATCCTCATGACTGTAATTTATTTTGCATTGCAGATCCGCGAAATCATCCTCGCAGAATTCACAAACCCAATTTTTTTCTGACCGCCGGTATTTGCTCAATTTCCCGAAGCACATCCTCCGGTTCGATCTGTTTCATGCAGATCATGAGGCTGCAGTTGCGTAATCCGCAAAAGCGGCAGGGAACATCAGACAAAATAAACGGGTGATCCGGGTCATGCAGCGGATTCCATAAGGCCGGCGGATCGGTGGCAAATAAAGATAATGAGGATGTTCCGGCAGCCATCGCCAGGTGCTTGGGACCATTGTCGTAGGAAAAATGCAGATCCGCTCGGGACAGAAAAGCAGCAAATACGGCCAACGACCAGCCGGGCAGCACCTCTATTTTGTGAGCGGACAATCCCGCCGTTTCTTGAGCGAATTCTTTTTCTCCCGGGGCCCAGTTAAAAAAGACCCTGGCGTGGTATTTTTCAACAAGCAGGTCGGCCAGCCGGACAATTTTTTCCGGATGCCACTGACGGGCCGGCCGCTTCCCCCTAGGCGTCATATTTACCAGAAATTGCCCGGGCTCCACACCGATTTCCTGAAAATATTTCTCCACCTGCGCCTGGCTTTCCGGGGGAATACTGATTTTCATTTCCTGGTTTACGCTATCAACGCCGATCTTTTCCAGCATGCCGCATTTTTGAAGAGGCACATACTCCTGCCGGGTATTGGATGCTGAGTGCAGATTGTACGCCCATTGCCGGTGCTTCATTTTCCAGCCCAGCCGATATTTCGCTCCTGACAAGGCTGTCAACTGAGCGGTGCCGGGCGTACCCTGATAATCGATAACGATATCATATTTTTCTTTCCGAATCGAAGGAATAAACCTGATCACACCCAGTAGGTCTCCCGGACCATAGGGATAGGTTATGACTTTGTTCACCTCAGGAATCCCTGTAAGCAGGGAATCAACGCCGCTGCTGGTCAGGAAATGAATTTCCGCTTGCCGGAAGCGCTCCCGCAAAAGCGGCAGGACCGGGGTGGTCAGAAGAATATCACCAATCGCTCTTAGCTGAATGACAAGTATTTTTCTTATGTTTTTCGGGTCAACAGGCATCGACATTCAATTTTTGTAAAAAGTGCAGGATTTCCACAATTGCGTCCTTTTCCGCGGCGGTCCCCGAATAGTTCAGCGCGAAATGCCGCTGACCGTCCCGGTATCCGTACTGCTCCATCCTGCTATGGGTAAATATGGTCAGCGTTGGAATGTCCAGTGCAGCGGCGATGTGCATGGGACCGGTATCTCCGGAAACAAACAATTGAAAACCGGCAAAGAATTTAGCCGTGTCCGCCAATGGCTTTTCCCAGACCAGAGTATTACTGCGTATCCATTCCGGAAACTCATTCATATGGCTTGCATCAGCTTTTCCGAGGGCAAACTGCACATGCATTCCACTCTTTTTCAAAATTTGTTCAAAAAGAAAGGCGACCAGATCGGGGGGCAGCGTTTTATTCCCGGTGGCGCCCAACCAGATCAAAGCACACGGCTTCCCGATATCCAGATTCCAGTCGTGAAAAGCATTTTCCACCGCTTCCTGAGGAACATTCAATCCGCCCCATTCCAGCACTGCCGTGTCATCAAATCTGCGCCACAAATCCAGTTGAGAATCGCTGTAGTGCTTTTCAGTTCCGGAAAATATGCTTGCATCGTAATAATAGTCACTGTCGCCCCACTGAAAACCCGCCAGCAGCCGAGGTTTACACCACCGTCCCAATATGGCTTGGGACAGGGAAAAATTATCCGGATTATGGCTGCTGAGAATCAAATCGAAATGTTCATTTCTCAGCTTGGTAATCCATTTCAAAAATTTCAGGGGATGGGAAAGCAGCACATTCTGATTATACATCCAAAAATTGTCCACTAATCCCGGTGAATATTCCTTTATAAGTTCCGCGACGGTATGGTGCAGGAGAAGATGTATCTCAATATCCGGACTGCTTTTTCGAATGGCCTTAAGCAGCGGCAAAAGCATAATCCCGTTGCCGATACGTTGATCCAACCGCAGAACCAGCACCTTTTGAATTTCAGTGGATTTCAGCAACTTTTGCGGCCTGTGACCGAAAATGCCCCTCAAAACAATATTCAGTAATCGTTTTCCGGTTAATTCCAGTTTTTTCAATACATTGAATTTCATGGCGGAATAAAGTAAACAAACGGACCTGAAATGTCAAATGGATTCATAAAATCCATGTGCCGGAGAGAAAAAAATATATATTTCATAAAATCCTGAAAACCGTTATCTTTGCAGAAAAAACAGCATGTCGAAAAAAGAATTCAAAATTATCAGTACCCTCGGCCCTAAAAGTCTCACAGATGCGTTTATAAAAAAGTGTGATGACATCCGACAACTACATTTTCGTTTAAATGGTTCGCATCTTTCCGCAGAAGAAATTAATTACTTTGTTAAATTTGTAAAAGGGAAACTGCCCGGCAGGACAATCGATTTTTACCTGGATTTGCAGGGAAATAAATTAAGAATCGGCGATCTACCCAAGACGCTCATCTTAGCACCGATGCAGATGGTAGAATTGAGGTCCGGCGAAAAAGCCGAATTCCCTCAAATACCGCTGCCTGTTCCCCAAATCTTTGAAAATGCCGAATCCGGGGACGTGCTGCTATTGCAGGATGCCACCGTAAAACTGGAAATCATCAACGCGGAACCTGAAAAAATTACTGCGCGCGTTTTGGAGGGACGGGAATTGCGCAGTCATTGCGGAATAAGTCTACGGACCAAAGCCATTCCGGGAGGCGCGGATGACGCGAAGAAACACCGCCAGATCTCGGTCGCGAAACAATTACAGATATCGCACCTGGCAATGTCATATGTGTTTGACGCCGGAGAGATTAACAAGCTTCGGAATGAGTGCTCAAACATGGATTATCATCCGGTTATCATCGCAAAAATTGAACATCCGCGGGCGCTCACAAACCCTGTAGAAATTTGCCGTGCTTCCGATGAAATATGGTTTTGCCGCGGCGACCTGGGCTCGTTTATCCCGCTGCGTGAATTGGGTTACTGGCAACAAAAAACAGTACAGATTGCAAAGAATCTTGGGAAAGCTGTCGTTATAGCAGGGCAGGTATTCCACCATTTGACTGCGCACAGCCAGCCAACCCGAAGCGAGGTGGTTCACTTTTATGATATCCAGAAACAGGGTGCGAGCGGAATTGTACTCTCCGACGAGACTGCAATCGGAATTGATCCGGTCAACGTGATTAAGAGTATCCATCCCCTGCTGCTTTGATTTGCGAAACATTTGGTGATATGCACAACCGAATTGAGATCATGAAATGAAATGTGGGCGGTTCATAAAATTCCGTTTTTGATTTTTGGAGTTGATTGTTACTAAATAGCGGCACCGGCAAAGAACGGAACTCTATTTTTATAAGTCTTCTTTTACCATTTTCATTCTTTTTATCAAAAAAATAAATCATTGCTCAATCTTAAATTAAGTTTATAATTATTTATACGATAATGAGTACAAATAGAATATTAACAGGACAATATTGCCCAGCGGCAACGAAGAGATGATGGACTCAGGGAAACAAAAACCAGTATTTCATAAAAATGAACGAATAGAAATTTTCGCCGATTGGCAGAAGGATATTGAAGCACTTATCGATATTATGCAAACAAGCATAGATATCAGACAGGAAAGGCTCGCCAAATTTTTCAATTCGGTGCTGGACGTCATTGAAGGGAAAGATTCGTATGATCACTTTCAATTACTCGATCAGTCAATTCCCATTCTAAAGCAAAATAATCTATCTGAGCAAAACCTGCTACTTGCCATTTCCGGCTTACGGAATGCAGTTATTGAAAATTTACAACGTCTCAATAATACTCAACGCAACCAGTCGGCCTTCAATCTTAAAGATATTTTAAATATTTTCGATGACCTGCTGGCATTTGTTCAAAAAAACTACATATTGACTACCCAGCTTGAATCCGAGGAAACAGGACTTCGCTTCCAATCTGCGCTTCATCATATTCCCGCAGGTCTTTTTCATATTGAGGGAGCAAGATTTGAAGGAATCCCGTTTATCAATCAGCATCTTTTATTATTATGCGGATTATCTCAGGAGGATTTGCAATCCGAAGGCCTCTGGAAACGAGTTGTTCACCCCGAAGACCGGAAGAAATTTGAATCTGAGATGAAGGAGGCGTACGAATCCGGTCAGCATCGCTACCGGATTTCTTACCGTCTGCGGATGAAGTCGGGGGAATTCATTCCTGTAATCGAGGAGGGCACCATTGATTACGGAAACAGCAATTTGCCGGTCAGTATTCAGGGGATTATCATCGAGGACCAGCCCCAGGAGAAGAAACTCCCTCTTGTTGCGCGTTTTGATGATCGTTTAAAACTGCTGATTGAAATTCAAAAGGACCTGGCCATCAATGCAGACAGAGACAAATTCAACCATAAAATAATTGAATACGCATTGCTTTTGATCCCGGCTGCGCAGGCAGGCAATTTTCTCAGGATTGAAAAAGACGGCCTGCGTTTTGTGGCTGGCTGCGGATATGATATAAAGGAAGTTAAAAATCTGACCCTCTTTAAAGATCGATCAGATCATCCCGTTTATCAGGATTTTCAGTCCAAACTGATGCAGCAGGGATCAGCGATTCTCGAACTGCATGAATGCAGAGACGAGATATTCGATATATTGAATGATGAAGAAAGGCTCGCTCTCAATCAATTTGGAAATTTGAATTCAATCCAGTCGATCCTGAGCGGATTGCTGCAGTCCGAGAATAAGCCGTATGGATTCCTCAATCTGGTTATCAGTAATCCCGAGAATAATTTTTCTGAAAATGATAGGCTGCTGTTTGATATTTATCTGAATCAGACCACTGCTATTTTTAATTATTTAAATATTTCCTCCCCGGAAAGATCACCCATGCGTCATGACGATATTTTTATGCGGTACTCTTCTATTCCTGCATTTATTCATGTAAAAGACGGCACAAGATTAGTCAACGATAAATTTGCGGAATTTTGCGGTTTCCCACCCAAAGAGATACTGGAGCGCTCTTTCATTGATGTGCTTCATCCCGAAGACAGGAAAATAATAGCAGCCAGATTTAATGAAATATTAAAAGGGAAGAACCGGGAGGAGCGATACAAATTCAGAATAAAACACCGAAACGGAAATTCCTTGCACTGCGAGGGATTATTTAAATTTATAAAATACGACGGAGCGCCCGCCATTTTCGGCGAAATTCTGGAATACTCAAAAACCGCCCTGCCCCGCAAAGATTTGCCTGTGGTTAAGCCCGTTGAAAGCAGGGAAGAAAGAGCAATTCTGGTGGTTGATGATGAAGCAGACCTCCTGCACATTACCCGCGCAATTCTTGAGCATCTTGGATACCAGGTATATGCCGCAACCAGCGGCAATCAGGCCCTGGAAATTTATCAAAAACAGCAGAGTGAAATTGATCTGGTTTTACTGGACTATGTCATGCCTGACATGAACGGCAAGCAGACCTTCGATATGTTAAAAAGGATAAATCCCAATCTTCAGGTACTTATCTGCAGCGGCTACTCGGAACAGGAAGGTATTCAGGATTTACTTCAGGAGGGCATACTGGGCGTGTTGCCCAAACCCTTTACCATAAAATCGCTTTCCCAGAAGCTGAATCAGGTATTTATATAAAGAAGCCGGACAGAAGAGACTGCCCGGCTTTTTTTGATGTTTTTTGACGGTTTTAATAGACTTTTCCGGCTTTCATCTGATCATACAACTCGCCAAATTTCAGATAATTTTCCACATCAGATATTGTGGTGCAGTTGGCCTGAATTACTTCCGGCAATAAATCCAGGTCCTTTTTCTCCTTCAGCATTCTCTCAACCCATTTGGGATGTTTTCGAATGGCGGCCCGCAGAGACATTTTTCCGGTAAGCCAGGAAAGGTTCATCGGGTATTGCTCCGGGTGGGCAATGACGAAGAACAAGTGGAAAACCACAATCGCCAGCGTGGCCAGTATGGCCTCATAATAGTGAACAAGTTCTGCCGCCCTGACCGACCAGCTTGGTGCAACGCTGGTGATAATGGTCGGGAACCAGAGGATGACGCCGGTTACGCCCATGACTATACCACCCCATACAAGGGCCCAGTATTCCGCCTTCTCCGTATAGTCAAATTCATCATAGCGGGGCCGCGTTTTGCTCAGGTTAAGATAATACTTAACTGTCTGCCATACCTCGCCAATATCACTTATTTTAGGCAATATTTCCTTCAACAGATGGCGTCCCCGTTTTGTAAAAATGATGTAATAAAGGTGATACACCGAAATTGCGATGAAAATAACCGCCGCGGCGCGGTGAATCAAACGACGGCCCAGCTCATTAATTCCCAGCGCCCCAAACATATCGACCCACCAGGCATTGGGAAATCTGAGCGCAAATCCTGACAAGGCCAGAATTGTAAATGACAGCGCCAGCACTGCATGCTGGAAAATTTCAGGCAGTCTGAAACGGATAATGAAATACTGTTTCTCCTCAGTCTTCTTATATTTTATGTATTTCACGAAAATGATCAGATTGTGGAGAAACATTCCGCCGATGACACTCACAATAAGGATTACATAAATCAGCGTAATATAATAGTTGACAGGATTGCCTCTTATCAGCATTGCCTCGTGGGTATAACTCGCCGCAAAAGCAGGGGTAACATCCGTGTGGCATTTGCTGCAGGTGCTGACCAGATTATTTTTATTGATTGTAGAAAATGGTTCGTCGGCAGGCAATATCACATGATTTCCATGGCAGCTTCCGCAGGTCGCCGCGTTCTTTTGTCCTAATTGTACAGAACGTCCGTGATACGAATCCTCATAGGTGGAAACCACCGTCGCCGGCAAACCGTATTTTTTAATTACTTTGGGATTGTTATGGCACTCAATACAGGCATCGTGCGAGGCTGTCAAATAGGCCGAATCAGGAGAGGCGATATTATGCTCACCGTGGCAGTCAGTACAGGTCGCTGATTCCAGCATACCATGTCGCAGGGCTCGTGCATGTATGGATTCGCTGTATTCGGACAATTCGTCCACATGGCACTCCCCGCAGGTAGCGCCCACATTCATTTTATAAATCGTGGATTGCGGATCAATTCGTTTGCGAATATTGTGTGCAGGGTGACAGTTATCGCAGGTCGGCGCCGATTCCACACCTTCTGAAACCAGGCGGCCATGTACACCCATTAAATATTCTTCCCTTACTCGCGGAGGTTGAAGTGAATCAGCCGTGCTGACAATATTGCGCTCATGACAAGCTGAGCAAGTATTGGGCAGGTTCTGAAAATATACTGAAGATTGGGGATTGGATGCCGGCAGGATATCATGCTTGGTATGACAATCATAACATTTTGGGGCCAACTGCTCCATGTTGATAAATTTTAAACCATGCATACTCTGGGCATACTCTTCTGCAACATCATCATGGCAATTACCACAATTTACGGGCTGAAGTTCTTCCGCGTGGGGGAACTCTTCGACCCCTTCCAGGTCCTGATGACAGTCGACACAACTGAGATCGCCATGAATAGAATGGGAAAAAGTATCGCCGCTGACAAACATCGATACTTCCTTCCCCTGAGCATTCACACCGGTTAAATCCGGATCCGAATGACACATCAAACAGTCTTCATTGCTCTGGGCAAATGCCGTCACTCCGAAAAACAAAATGATTAATAAAATTCGCCACATCATACTTCCTTCCATGCTTATGATTTACAATATGCAGTCAGAACAAAGATATCTTAACTAATTTCTGCGTTCCTCCTTCTCTTTTAGATATTGGTTCAGGCTGTCCAGATTAAACAGCCATTTTCCGCCGAGTTTGATTGCCGGAATATCAATTTTTCCGCTTTCCAGTAACCGGTAGAGGCTCCCTTTGTGCATTCGCAGGTATTCTGCCGCTTCCTTCAAGGTAAGTAGTTTCACTTTTGAGTGAGGTTCCATTTCTTAACTCCTTGTGCAATTTTACTTCATTTATTATTGCCGGTACTAATTTTTTCATTAAAGCACAAATCTTTGGGAATTATTTAACATGTCTCGCCAAAATTTTTAATTATTCTTCTTTATTTGCTGCTTTCATTTAAAAATTCTGTGGAATATTCTTTTCCATTCATGATATTTTAAACAAACTTTATCATATTTCCGTAATTTTAATCTAATTTAATTGCTTGTGAAGAATTTGTCAATATCAAATATATAAAGTTTATTTGGAAGGAGACGGGGATTTGTACATCATCTTATCTACCAGAATGACTATCCCAAATAAAAGGAATCCTGAGAAGACATCAATCGCATAGTGATACCTGAGATAAACAGTTGAAATAATTAGCATCACTACAACGGGAAACATAAGGTAGAATGTCTTTCGTACAAATTTGAAGGCAAAATAGGCAAAAACCAGCGCGACCGCCACATGTCCGCTGGGGAAGGCATCCCATTGAATGTTTTCCAGGCCATTGAGCGTCGAATTTATGGTGTAGAAAATGCCGTTGCCGTCGAGCGGAACCGTCTGCAGATTAGCCAAATAATAGCGCGGTCCCAGCGCCGGAAGAATCAAATATCCCAGGTATGACAGGTAAAACGACAGCAAAATCATAAAACCAACCCTGTCGAATTTTTGGGTGTCCTTCCGTTTGTAAAGGGGGATGAGGACCAGCAGCGGTAAAAAATAAAATGTGGAATATGACAGCTGCAGTATTTCGGTCAGCCAGGTATAATAAAAATGTTCCATCCACACAGTCGGATAGGTGCCGGTTAACAGAAAATCAAGTTTTATTAGCAGGCTGTCAAAATCGCCGGGACGAATGGCCGGAATCAGATAGTGGAGTTCCATAAAAAACAGCGGCAAAAGGAACACCGGATACCAGCGCTGGACAATCTTTAGGAGAGAAAATTCGGGTTGCAACCCGGCCAGCAAAAGAGATAGCAAAACAGCGACGATATGAAAAGATAAAAATAATCCGGCATACTGTATTCTGGAGAAAAAGAATGCAATCAGAAAAACCCATACGACGATATAGCCAATCGTAAGCCAGTCATAAGCCCGAAATCTGTTCAACAAGTAAAATCTGCCGTTTTCCATCCCAATTATTTTATTAATTTTCTGCATTTTTTAATCGAGGCGAAATATAATAATATATCAGCAAATTTTTCCACAATACTTTTTATTTTTTGACAAAAATACCGGACGGTTTTCAACATATGTTCAATTTATGGAAAAGCGGGGTCTTATTTTTTGACAGGTTTTCCGGAAACATGGGGATTATCCTTGATATAATAACGCCAGTGAAATTCAGTGGCGACCTTTATTCCCAAACGGGCAGATTTTTCAATTTGTTTGGGGGAAATTTTCGCGCCATGAACTACAAAGAGATTTTCACCTGTCAGATCTTCATTGTTCAGCGTGCGGTTAATCGCCAGTGCCTGACACAGCTTTCCGGGCCCTGAAGTGAGTTGCCGGACGCTGGCTACAGCTCGCAATTTTTGCATCATCTGTATACCAAATAACGGTTCAAGAGCACGAATCAAAACCGCGGCTGGGTGGCCTTCGGGCTCAGTTACGAAATTCAGGCAGTTATACATTCCATAAATAAAATAAATATATGCAGTGCCCGGAGGGCCATACATAACCCTGTTCCGGGGAGTGATTCCCCTTGCGGCATGACTGGCCGCATCGGCTTCTCCCAGATACGCTTCTGTTTCGACAATCATTCCACCCAGAAATTCGTTGTTGACGCACCTGATCAGGACCTTTCCCAATAAATCGCGGGCAACCAGACGAGTAGGACGGCTGTAGAATTCGGTGGCCAGTTTGTCCGAGAAATCAATCTCTTCCGGCGCTAATTTTTTCATCTATGAAAACTTATCCTCCGGTCTTTCAGATGACCGTTCCGTTTTGGATAACCGCATTTTTCGGTACGACGATGATTCCGTTCCGGATGACATAATTTTCAGTTTCTTCTTCCTGGATCCCTCTTGCGTTTATCAGTTTTACATTATGACCAATCCGCGCATTCTTGTCTATGATAGCACTCCTGATTTCACAATTATTTCCAATTCCAATGTTCGGAACATCATTTTCCTTATTTCGCTCGATTTCCGAGGTGGATTCAAATTTATCCGCACCAAGCATGACCACCTTATCCAGAATAGAGTTTTCCCCAATACAGGAACGGACCCCAACAATGGATTGCGAAATATTTGATTGATTAATGACGCTCCCGTCGCATAAAATCGAATTGTTGACCTCGGCGTTGAGAATTTTTGATCCCGGCAAAAAACGGCCATGGGTGAAGATCGGCTTATCTTCATCATAAAAATTAAATCTGGGGAGCGGCGCGGTCAGATCCAGATGGGCCTCAAAAAAGCTGCGGATGGTCCCGATATCCTCCCAGTAACCGTCAAAGAAATATCCAAATACCTTTTTGGTCTTTATCGCCTCCGGAATCACTTCTTTTCCAAAATCCTGATGTTCATTGGTTTCGAGCAATTCTTTCAAAACTTCCCAGTTAAAAAGATAAATGCCCATAGACGCCAGATGGGTCCGGCCGGCGGCATCAATATTAAATTCCTTGAAGGCCTCTTTCGGAACAACCATTTTATCCAGATCGGGCGGAGTTTTTGGCTTCTCGAAAAATTTCAGAATCCGTCCGGTTTTATCCACATTCATCACTCCAAACTCAGGCGCCTGATCGTATCGCACCGGATATACCGAAATGCTGATATCCGCTTTCTTTTTCAGATGAAATTCGATGAATTTCCGATAATCCATGTGGTAAAGGTGATCTCCGGACAAAATCAGCACCAGATCGCCTTCGCTGCGCAAAAAACGAAGATTCTGGCGGACCGCATCGGCTGTTCCCTGATACCAGTTGCGATTTTCCAGCGTCTGCTCCGCCGACAGGATGGTCACAAAGTCCTTGCTGAAACTGTCGAAACGATAGGTTAAAAAAATGTGCCGGTGCAGCGATTCACTGCTGAATTGGGTTGATATGAAGATTTTTCTCAAACCGGAATGAATGCAGTTGCTGATGGGTATATCGATCAAGCGGAATTTGCCAGCAATGGGGACAGCAGGTTTGCTGCGCAATTTTGTTAGCGGATATAAGCGCGTTCCCTGACCGCCTGCCAGAATGATGGTGACAACATTCGTCATAGATTTCCCCTTTTAGTTTTTTGAAGACCGGAAAGCACATAAATTCCATTTCCAGTAATAAAATTTTCTGACTTAAAAATTGAGATTAAATTTAAGAACAAAATATCTTATAAAATGCATGCTATTTTAATGGTATAACACTGATTTTGTTTCGAGAGAGGAATACATCCGCATCCGTCAACCCATTTACTCCCGGAAATATCACCCAACGAAATTTCCTGTAATAAGCTGCGATGAAGAATCATGAATCCATACGGGCAATCATTTTTTGCCAGGCGCTGCGCAGTTCGGATTGACCCAGCATATTCACTTCGCGCTCAATACCCTGATTCAAAACATTAGTGAACTGGCGAATGGAGTGGAATTTCCGGTAAAACGCCGTTGTGCGGTAAAGCGGATAGATGGTTTTATTCATCAAAAGCGGATCAGCATCGGCGGGAAATAGTCCCCTGTTCACCGCCCGGTCAAAGTCAATGGTTCCCGGAATGGGAGAAAATGATGCCAGCCTTACCTTCATGCCCAGGGAATGCACAAACAGAATACTCTGATATATTTCTTCCACAGGCTGATCCGGCAATCCCATAAGAACATAGGCTTCCAGCATTTTCCTCCGGTAGCCTACCCGCTCAAGATTTTCGGCTGCCGTCTCCAGATCATTGGGCGTGACCTTGTTTTTCATGTCCTCCAGCCGGTCCGGGCTCACAGATTCGAAACTGAGTCTTATGGTGGTGAAGCCGCTTCGGAAAAACAACTGCGCCGTTTCCTCATCAATTTCCCGGGCATGCAGCCCGTTTGGCGTGTGGAACCGGAAATTGGTTCTTACTTTATTCAGACTTTCAAGTATTGGAAACAGCCTTCTTTTTTTGTTGATCAGCAGGGCATCGTCATAAAATGCCACATCGCGTACATGAAACCGATGGGTATATTGCAGAATTTCTTCGGTTACATAGTCGGGCTTTCGCTGGGCAAAGGTGCCGCTGATTTTATCCGTGGCGCAGAATGTGCAATGGTATGGACATCCCCGCGAAGTCATGATTACCAGGTAGTCCAGATGGGAGTAGAGATCGAAGGCCGGAGCCGGAAAATCATCCAGTGCCGCGAGCGGTTCAATGCTTTGGGTCGCTTCGGGAAGAATTTCAGAGAGCAGCCAGGCTATTTGAAGCTCTCCCGGTCCCTCAATCAGGTAATTGGGCGCAATTATCCGGCGGGCATGATCCGGCATTAGGGTTGCGTAAATTCCTCCCAGAATAAGCGGTACACCCGGAAATAATTCGCGGACGAGTTCCGCGGCGCGTCGCGGACCGGGATACCAATAAGTCATATGAGAGGTTAATAATATGGCATCCGGTTTGGAAAGCCGCTGCAGAGACCGGATAAAAATATCTTCCGGCATTCCATACCGTGAATAATGTCTGGGAATAAAATTGAGAATTTCCGGCTTATTCACAATTTCACGGTGAAAGGGACCGGTCCCGAATTTTTTCAGCTTTGGATATGGCCGCTTCTGCCGCTGCAGCAGCTCCGGATGATACTTGTCCATGCAATCAATAAAATCTATCTGGTATCCAGACTTTCGGAGATAGGCAGCAATGTAGAGCAGCCCCATGGGCTTACTCCACAAATCGAAAGCGGTGAAGTCATAAATCCAGGGATTGATGAGAAGCAGTCTTGGTTTATTTTGCATGCCGAATAAATCATTTACCTTTCTTAATTCTTTAAACGCCAAAACTTATGGCATACAGCGGGTAAAATCAATATTTTTTGTATTGTCAGATAGTCTGCAATCGCATCTCTTAGCCTTATGAGGAAAACAGGATTTCGATGCGGAAAATATACCATTCAAGATCCGAATCAAATAGAACAAATGCAATGATTAAGAAGATGGGGCTCCAAAATGATTCCAAATTCTCGGAAATGCCGGATCTATCTTTCGCATTTAATTTGAATTATCTTTTTAATTTTCTTAATATTAGGCGGTGAGTTTCTCATATGCACCCAAATGAACTATCTTTGGCTTCAAACATATAAAAAATGTTTTAAAGATTACATAATATTGGATCCTGCGCCTAATCCGATCCAACCATGCTTCTAGCAGCACCTTTAAGTGTATTAAATTCAATGTAATACAATCTGTATTTCGGCGTTTCCGGCATAGACCATAAAATTTTGAAATGAATTATAAAAAAACGGAGGCAAGATGTTGACAGGCGGTTCATTTCTGACCACAAAAATCGATAAAGAATCGGTGTTCTGCGTAGAATCTTTTTCGGAAATTCAACAGGAATTTGGCAAGGCGGCCTTTGAATTTGCCACGAATGAAATTTATCCTCAGCGGGACAAAATCGAGGAATTTAACGAGGAATTGAGTCTGCAGCTCATGCGCCGCAGCGGGGAAATCGGTCTGCTGGGCGCCGATGTTCCCGAACAATACGGCGGTGTCGCGCAGGATAAAGTGACCTCTGCCCTGCTGGTTGAAAAAATCACCAACGGCGGCAGTGAGTCTTTTACGGTCACATTTTCTGCGCACACCGGCATTGGCACGCTGCCTATCGTCTATTTTGGCACCGAGGAGCAAAAGTCAAAATACCTGCCTAAACTGGCAAGTGGTGAGTGGCTCAGCGCTTATGCATTAACCGAACCCAATTCAGGTTCGGACGCGCTTTCCATCCGAACGTCCGCCAAACTCTCAGAGGATAAAAAATATTATATCCTTAACGGTAACAAGCAATTCATTTCCAATGGCGGATGGGCTGATATCCTTATTACATTCGCCAAGATAGACGGAGTAAAGCTTACCGGGTTCATTATCGATCCCAAAAGTGCTGGCGTTATCCGTAATGAAGAAAAAAATAAGCTGGGGCTGCACGGCTCATCCACCTGTAATGTTATGCTGGAAAATGTGAAAGTCCCTGTTGAGAATGTTTTGGGCGCCATCAGCGGAGGCGCGGATATCGCTTTTAATAGTCTCAACATCGGCCGTTTTAAACTTGGCGCCGCCGTTCTTGGCGGATGTAAAAACGTCATCCACGAATCCGTGGATTATGCTCTCAGCCGCAGGCAATTCGGCCAATCCATCACAAAATTTGACGCCATTAAAAGAAAATTTGCGGATATGGCGACCCGTGCCTATTCCCTGGAAAGCATCGTTTATGAAACCGCCGGACTGCTGGACAAATCCATTGCCGCAGTCGATACCGCTTCTACAAATTATTACCAGGAAGTCGCCAACGCCATTGAAAAATTTGCAATTGAATGTTCGATCTGCAAAGTGTACGGAAGTGAGGCCCACTGGCAAAGCGCCGACGACGGCCTGCAGATTTTCGGCGGCTACGGCGTTATTGAAGATTATCCCATGGCCCGGCGAATCCGGGATACGCGGGTGGACCGCATTTACGAAGGGACCAATGAAATCAATCGTCAGATTATTTTGGGATATATTATTAAAAAGACTATCCTGGAAGAATTGCCGATTCGCGAAAAAATCCGGGAAATTACAGCGGCGGAACTGGGAGATATTCCTTCTTTCGGCAATGATGTTCTGGCTGCCGAAAAACGCTCGCTGGAAATTTCAAAATACCTGACCTTGTATGTTCTTAATGAAGCGCTCATCCGATATGGACAGGACCTTTTAAATGAACAGCAGGTCGGAGAACTGCTCAGCGATATGATAAGCAATATTTTTGTGCTTCAGACCTCCCTGGCCCGTATCAGCCAGACGATCAAATCCAGTGGCCACGCGCGGTTTTTGCTGGCTATCGGGAAAGTGCTGGCGGCGGAAATAACAATGGAAATGCACATGCTGGCCCGGAAAGCCATCAATAATCTGCTGCAGAATGATTTGCTGGAAAGAGCCTTGCAGGATGTCCGCAAGCTGGAAGACGAGATGTATCTGAGAACCGATGTCATCACGCTGAAAAAGGAAATTGCCGATTTCATTTATAATGAGAAGAAATATCCTTTCTGATCCGGTTTCAGCTATCACTATGGATTAACGAAATTGTCATCCTGGCAGAAAGGGCACTGAACAACGTGGCAGTCGAGTCCGTTCAAATCAAACTCTGGCAAATTTGTCGCATTTGCGTTAATAATGAAAATTTCTTCATGAGTTCTTCACTTCGGTAATTCATATTCAAGATGCTTTCAAAAAACAAGCGTTAAAGAACAATAAAAATTAGGAGAACAGATAATGCATACCGAAGATCATTATTCTGTCATTGTTGATGGGCTGCGAAGCCCCATTGGTGTTAAACGCGGTCACATGCATGGTATCCGGGCCGATGATTTGATGGCGCATGTGATAAAGGGTTTGCTGGAGCGCAACAAGAAACTCCCTCCGGATAAAATTGATGATGTGGTAATCGGATGCGCTTTTCCGGAAGGGGTGCAGGGCATGCTGATGGCCCGCGGCGTCTCCATTCTTGCCGGACTGCCCAAGGAGACAGGCGGCAAAGTGGTCAACCGTTTCTGCGGATCCTCTATGGATGCCGTCCACCAGGTTGATTATGCTATCAATATGGGTGATAATGAAGCGGGGTTCGCCGGCGGCGTGGAAGATATGTTTTCCGTCCCCATGGGCGGCTTTAATCCGGATTTCAATCCGGTATTATACAAAAAGCAGTATTATATCAGTATGGGAGAAACCGCCGAAAATCTTGCCAAAGACGGGAATATTTCCCGGGAGGATCAGGAAGAATTCGCCGTAAACAGTCACCGTAAGGCGCTGGATGCCTGGAAAAACAGCCGCTTTAAAAACGAGGTCATTCCGGTGGAAAACAATGGTCGCATGATTGAAATGGATGAAGGACCGCGGGAACCGGATCTGGAAAAAATCCGCAGCCTGAAGCCGGCATTTGTCGAAAACGGAACCGTGACTGCCGCCACCAGCAGTCCCTATTCGTTCGGGGCAGCGGCTATCCTGCTGACCAGCATCAATCTGGCGAAGGAACTGGGTTTGAAGCCGAGGGCCCGTATCATTTCCCGCGGCGTAGCCGGTGTCGATTGGACCCGTATGGGTATGGGGCCCCTTCCGGCCACCGAGAAAGCACTGAAGCGCGCCAAGCTGACCATCAAAGACATCGATGCGATAGAGCTGAACGAGGCCTTTGCGGCGCAGTCGCTCTACGTTATCCGCAAAGGCGGTTGGCCGATGGATAAAGTAAACCTGAACGGCGGGGCGGTGGCACTGGGACATCCGCTGGGCTGCTCGGGATCGCGCATATTGCTCACCCTGCTGAACGTGATGGAACAAAAAGATGCCACACTGGGGCTGGCCACCATGTGCATCGGCGGCGGACAGGGTATTGCAACCATTATTGAGCGCATGTAAAGGAGGGCTGAAGAATGCAGAATAAAATCGAAAAAGTTGCCGTCCTGGGCGCCGGAATCATGGGAAGCCAGATTGCAGCTCAACTGGCCAATGTGGGAATTCATTCACTGGTTTTTGATAATCGAACGGCTGAAAGAGGCCGACTGGATTATCGAAGTAGTTGTGGAACGCCTGGATATCAAAAGGCAGGTTTTTAAAAGGATCCTTCCCCATATCAAACCGCACGCTATTGTGAGCTCAAATACCTCGGGTCTTTCCCTGAGCGACATGATGGAAGATATGCCGCAGGATTTGCGAAAACGGTTCCTGGTCACCCACTTCTTCAACCCGCCCCGCTACATGCACCTGCTGGAAGTAATTCCCGGCCAGGAGACTTTGCCGGAAATCCTCAACGGCATGGTTGCCATTGGCGAAAATCTTCTGGGAAAAGGTATCGTTTACGGCAAAGACACCCCGAATTTTGTTGCGAACCGCATCGGCGTTTACAGCATGCTGCTGGCTCTTCAGCTCACCAAAGATATGCATCTCACCGTGGAAGAAGTTGATAAACTCACCGGACCGGCCATCGGGCATGCGAAGAGCGCGACTTTCCGCACGGCGGATCTGGTGGGACTGGATACCCTGGCCCATGTGGCGCAGACAGCATATGAGAAATGCACCGAAGATGAATCCCGGAATATGTTTAAGATTCCTGAAATCCTGAATAAAATGCTGGA
>JARRQT010000001.1:19566-77422 GCA_037381445.1 Calditrichia bacterium | reverse complement strand
TATCTGACCGCCCGGGGAATGTTCGACGACGGCATGTATGAACTGGCGTTATCGCAGCTTCAGAATTTTTCACAGAGATATCCCAACAGCTCCCTGGCCGAAGAGGTGGATTTCCTGAACGGGGAATGTTATTTTTATCTGAACCGCTATCCCGAAGCAATACAGCTCTATCAGGAGCATTTGAACAAATACCCCAACGGGAGTCTGGCTGACGAAGCGCTTTTCAGGCTGGGCCTTTCCTATTTCAAGAACAACCAATTCAATCCGGCCATCACAGAACTGCAGAAATTCATTGAGAAATATCCAAACCACGAACTGGACGCAGAGGCCTACTACTGGATTGGCGAGAGTTATTATAAATTAAAACTGATGGATAAGGCTGAATCGGCGTATTTGAAGTGCGTACAGAATTATCCCCAGGCCGAGATAAAGGCATATGCCTATTACAGTCTGGGCTGGATTTACCAGGATACCCAGCAGCCGGAAAAGGCGCTGAATGCCTATCAAAAACTGGTAAGTAAATTTCCGGACCACCAACTGAGTCTGGAGGCCTATTTCATCCAGGGCAATATCTATTATGAAATGGGGAAGTACGACCAGGCAATCGATATCACTTTTGCAGGATTGAAAAAAGACACCCGGGATCAGTTCAAACCTCAGGGGCTTTATCTGATTGGGGAAGCGCTCTTTGAAAAAGGTGAAATTCAGAAATCCCGCGAAATCTACCAGCGGGTGATCCGGGAATTCCCTCAAAATGACATCTATTGGAAAGCGCAGTTTTCATTGGGCTGGACCTATCTGACCGAAAAGGACTACGCCCGGGCGTATGATATTTTTCACACCCTCTATACCAATCAGCCCCAGAGCGAAAACGGCATCAAATCTCTCTTTTACAGTGGTGTCTGCAAGAAAAATCTGGGCGATACCCAGGAGGCCGATCAACTTTTAAATCAACTATTTTTGACCCATCCCGAAAGCGAATTCGCGGACGATGCTTTATATGAAATCGCCGGAATTGCCTTCGCGGCGAACCAGTATCAGGAATCACTCAATTATCTTAAAAAGCTGATCGATCTGTATCCGGAAAGCGAATTAAAGCCGGACGCCCTCAAGATGGAAGCAGACTGCTGGATAGGTTTGAAGAATTATCAGAATGCACTGCAGACGCTGGACAGTATTCGGATTGCGCCTGACAATATTTTGCAGGAAGTATTATTCAAACGGGGATGGACTGCATTTCAACTGGGCGAGTATGCTGTCGCCTCACAGGATTTGAGAGATTACATACAGAAATATCCGGACGGATCTTTTGCCGCTGAGGTCCAGTACTGGCTGGGAGAAGCATTATACAATGAAGGGGCTTATCCGGAGGCGCTGCAAGCCTACCAGCAGTACCTGGAAAAATACCCCGGGCACGAATATTCGGTTGATGCCCAATACGGCGTCGCATGGTGTTATTATCAACTGAACCGATATCAGGATGCGGTAAATGCATTCAACCGGCTGAGCCGGGAAACTCAGAAACCGGCCTATGTTTCAGATGCGCTGCTGCGGACAGCGGATGCGCTATTTGCTCAAAAGCAGTATGATGATGCGGTGATTTATTATCAGCGTTACCTGCGGAATTTCCCGACAGGAAACGAGCGGGAATGGGCAAATTTTCAGATCGGCATGTGTTATCTGAAGGAGGAAAAGTATACTGCCGCCCGCGGTGAATTCCAGAAACTGCTGCAGAGCAGCGGCAAAAATAACTACGACGAGAATGCCAAATATCTCATCGGAAGAAGCTATTTCATGGAAAATGATTTCGAGCGGGCCATCCAGATTGACAAAGAATTTATTCAGACCTACCCCAGGAGCGACCTGCTGGCTCGCGTTTATTATGAAATCGGCGATGCATTTTATAACAAGCGCGACTTCAGGGCGGCCATGATATGGTATGAAGATGTGATCGAAAAATTTCCCGCCAGTGCGGTGGCGGGAGAGGCCATCAGCGGACTGCAGTGGTCGGCCATGCAGATGGGCGAGGTGAATAAGGCCTTTCAGGTGGCGGATCAGTACATCCGCCAAAATCCCAACAGCAAACTGAGCCAGGAACTGCTCATCCGGCGCGGTGACTTCTATTTCGGACAGAACAAGTTTCAGGAAGCGGTTGAGGCTTACCGGAATTTCCTGCAGCGGTATCCCGGTTCTCTGATGGCACCCAAGGCACAGTACTGGATTGGTCTGAGCTATGTCAACCTGGGGCAAACCGACGCATCCATAGCGGCATTCCAAAAAGTATTGAACCAGTATGGCGACAGCGATGTTGCCCCGGACGCAATGTTTCAACTGGCAATCCAGTATCGTCAAAACGGCGAACTGGATAAATCCCTTAACTATTTCGGCAGGATCCTATCGGGGAGTTCCCGGGTCCCGCATCGAACTGGCCAGGATTTATTCCGACCAGAAAAAAATCGAAGACGCTCAAAATCTTCTGAACCAGGTTATTAAGGATCGCAATGATGAATTGGCTGCCGAAGCTCAAAAGGTTTTGGGGGATGTCTATTTTAACGCCGGCAATTATAATGAAGCGCTCACCAGTTACCTGCGCGTGAAATATGTGTATCAGGCGTATCCCGGTTGGGTGGCCAGGGCTCTCTACGCTGCCGGCAACACATATGAAAAACTGGGACAGCCGGCAGAAGCCAAAAAGGTATATCAGGAAATTGTTGATAAATTCCCTACGGAAAAGATCAGTGATAAAGCAAAAGAACGGCTGGCTGCGTTATGAAAAAGAAAGCGACTTGGTATGTATTTTGGGGTTTACTGTATGTAGCCGCGGCATGGGCACAGACGCCAGCAACCAGCGATACGACGTCGGGGAAGGCAGCGCCCGCAACTTTTGAATCCAAGCAGTTGCCTGAAATCAAGCTAAAAGAATATACCATCGTAGGACTGGCCAAGGTCACACTGCCCCATAAAATCCGGCAGCAGATATTTAAAAATGTGAAGCTTCGCTGGGTTGAGAATCCGGAAATCATGCAAAAAGAGCCGCCGTCGGTCAGTTTTCAATTTAGCCGAATTAAGCCTTCTCTTTTTGAGCTCTATGAATCCCCCTGGATGAATTCCGGAATTTACTATGGATCCTACAACACCATCGGACTCGACATCAATACCCAGTTTCAAACACGGCGCACCACCCTTTATATATCTGCGGACTGGGCTCGCAGCGACGGGCATTTGGATAACGCCCAGTGGCGATCTACCGGACTCCGGGCAGGTTTTCATCAGCAGCTCGCAAAAGGGCAAATATTCACTGCCGGCACCGACTATGATTTCCGGAAACAGGGAATCTGGGGCGATTACCAGAAATTCAAAACTGATTGGTCCGCCCAGCATACGTTGTGGAATACCTTCGCCAATTTAAATCAGCAGTGGAGCAAAAGATTTACCACCAGGCTGGATGGTTCATATATTTTCGACTCCCAAAAAAGCGCTTTCCATTACAAGGACCAGGGAGCAAATTTAAAAGGATCTGCCAGTTTCGATTTTAACCAGACCCGAATTGAGGCGAAAGCAACCTATAGAAAGTCGAAGCTATCGGTCACAAACGGCAACCTTGATCATTTGAGGAGTGACTCGCTCAGCTTAAGGGAGTACGAAGGAAGCCTGCTGAACGGGCTGGTTCTTTTCCAGCAGCAATGGCAAATATTTACCGGGAATATCGGAATACTCTATCAGCGCAGTGAAGAAAATATTTCGCATCAATGGGTATTCAAAGAGAACAAAACCTATACGTACCCGCAGGCTTCGGTGGCCATCGGTTTGAGCGGATGGGGATCTTTCACCATCGGCTATCGTCCGGGCGCCGAAGTCTTCACACTGCGCGATATGGTAAAGAGCCTTCCTTTCAGCGATATATCGCAGATGAGGATAACGAATTACAAGTCGCGGCTGGAGTCTTCACTGGAGATCAATGTTTCGGGAAAATTAAGCTTTGGCTTATCAGGAAATATTTCGCGCGCTGATAATTACCTGGCGCCGGTCGCAACTGCCGATTCCTTGCAGGCCGTTTTTCCCCCAAAAGGTTACCCGGGCTGGGTATACGGAACTTTGGATGAAATTGAGCTGCGGGAAGTTCAAACCAAATTCCGCTGGGACATCGTCAAAAAATTGCATGTCTCCGGATGGCTGACCGCGAGAAACAGTGAAATTCAGAAATATTCAAACGCAGTCGTGATTGGGAAAAAAGTTCCCTATTTGCCGGATCTTAATTTCGATGCGAAGATCGGCTGGAATTTCTATAGGATGCATGAAATAGCTTTGATGACCGATTATGTCGGTTCCCGGTATAATGACCTGCAAAACAAGATCAAACTCAATGATTACCTGTTGCTCAATGCACGTCTGGGCCTGATGTTCACTCCTAAAATAGAATTCTACCTTGAAGGACGCAACCTACTGGGCAGGAAATATGAAATTTGGAAAGGTTTCCAGGCACCTGGGTTAAACACCTATGCCGGATTGCGGATGCAACTCTATTGATTTTGATTTTGGAATATTATAAGCATTCTTGTTGCGTCAGGACAAACATTATCTTTATTTAGGAGTGTTCTGAGTCGGGGTGACCAAATTATAGATTTTACAGATAAGAGCAGTGCTAAAAGAGTTTTTTAAGGAGGAGTTATGAATATGTTTTCCGTGCTGGCCAAGGGTGGTTGGCTCATGATTTTCATAGGCATTTTTTCTTTGATAGCGCTCGGAATCTTTATCGAGCGCATCATGGTGCTGAGAAAAGCAAAAATAAATCTGAACGCTTTTCTGATTAAAATCCGCCAGTATGTAGGAAAAAGAGACTACGAAAATGCCCTCATCCTGTGTTCCCGCACACCCGGCCCCATTTCCAAGGTGCTTGAAAAAGGAATCCGTCTGCACAATCAGGACCGCGAAGAGATCAAAGATTCCATCGAGAGTGCTGGCCGCGCCGAAATCTACCAGCTTGAGAAAGGATTCGGAGCGCTTGCCACAATTTCCGGCGTGGCGCCGCTCACCGGATTTCTGGGAACCGTCACCGGTATGATTCAGGCCTTTATGAGGATTCAGGAATTGGGAGGCAATGTAAACTCCACCGTGCTGGCCGGAGGTATCTGGGAAGCCCTCATCACTACCGCGGCCGGTCTGCTGGTTGGTATTCTGACCCTGCTGGGGTACAATTATCTGGTCACAAAAGTACAGCGTCTGGTCTTCGAAATGGAAGTAGGTTCCACAAACCTGCTGGAGGTGCTGTCCGGCAACGCCAAGGCCGAGGAGAAAATAAATGAAATTTGAAATGGAAAGTAAATTTTTAAGCACGTTCAGTTTCTCTTCGCTGACCGATATCGTGCTTTTATTATTGATTTTCTTTCTGCTATCCTCTTCCTTCATCATACAGCCGGGAATTAAAGTCCAGCTTCCTCGGACCCAAACTGGCGCGGTTCACAGCGAGAAGAGCATCTACGTGACGATTACGCGGAGCGGCTCCATCTATTTGAACGATAATCAGATTGCATTGGGAAAACTGGGAGCTGAGCTTCGCCGCTTTCTGGTCAGCGGAGAGAAACAGGTGGTAGTCATTCGGGCTGACAAAGATGTCAAGCTGGATCTGGCAGTCCAGGTAATGGATATCTGCAAGGCGGCTGGCGCCGAGAAGTTTTTAATAGGGACTCAACCCATAAAAGCGGAACAATAGCCGGATCTTTATGCAAGGTAGTTTTGAAAATTTAAAATCAGTGGAAATTTTTCCAAAGTACATCGTTTTTAAAAACAGCTAGGTTTAAGGAAAATAACTGACAGAACATTGATGATCAAAAGACTTTTAGAAGATGAAAAGGTGATTTCTTTCACCGGCACAATTCTTTTGCACGGTTTGGTTGTGCTGGGACTAATGCTGATTCACATAAATTTCCGCCCGGTGGTGGAGGAATTTACCGAAGTCACTTTTGCAGGCGGCTGGGAAGCGCCATCTTTGGAGGAACCTTTGCAGACACCGGATGCCCCCGCAAAAGAAGAGACAGCAATTGATGAGTCGGCGCCAAAGCTGCCCGAAGAGATTGAGCTTCCGGAAAGACGGCAACTGGCTTTGAACGAGGAAGAAATCCAGGAAAAACTTCAACCGGAAACGGAAAAATTTTCAAACCCGGGCGACGTTGTCAAAAAATCGCTGACCACGATGCCGCCCTTGGCTAAATCTCAAAATCCGGTTACGACCTTCAGCCGTCAGGAAAAGCAGATGGACAAGGGGCTTTTCCATAAGCAGCTGGATGATAAATTGTTGCAGGGCACTCAAAAAGTCCAGATCAATCCGGATCGGCAATTTGAAATTGATTGGGAGGGAGAAATTAAGCGCGAGATCTATCAGCAGCGTCTTCCGGAATTTCCGCCTGATGTGCAGCGCGAAGCAACGATTAAAATCCGGTTTGCTGTGCTCCCAAATGGTCTGATTGGGTCCGCCGTGCTGCTGCAGAAGGGCGACACCAAACTGGAAAATTTAACCCTGGAGGCATTCAAGACCTGGCGTTTTAATCCATTACCTGATTATGTTGAACAAACATCCCAAACCGGAGTAATTACTTTTCATTTTAAATTGAAGTAAAATTCGCTCATAAAAATTAGGTGACAGATCAGAAATTCTCCCGGTTTACCAGTAACTTGAAACTGGGAAATTTTTTATGTGCTTGGTTTTTAAAATATCCGGTTTGGTTTTTAACTTTGGATTGTTGATCTCGAAAAAAAGAAAAGAATTTTAGTGAAAAAAGTATTAATCATAACATACTATTGGCCGCCAGCAGGCGGACCGGGTGTCCAGCGGGTACTTAAGTTTGCCAAGTATCTGCCGGTATTCGGGTGGGAACCGATCATACTGACGGTAAAGAACGGGGAGTACCCGGCGGTTGATGAGAGTCTGCTTGGAGAGATACCGGAAAATATCAGGATTTATAAAACCGAGATACTGGAACCCAACCTGATCTATAAAAGATTTGTGGGAATGAAGCCAACAGATAAGATTCAAACCGGCATTCTTGCAGAAAATCCAGCAAACTGGAAGCAGAAAATGGCTCGCTGGGTACGGCTTAATCTTTTCATTCCCGATGCAAAAATCGGCTGGTTCCCCTTTGCCGTCCGCACCGGGCAAAAAATTATTATGATGGAAAAGCCGGATATTATTTTTTCTTCTTCACCCCCGCCCACGGTTCATCTTATCGCCAGAAGTCTGGCGAAAAAGAACAATTTGAAATGGGTGGCGGATTTTAGAGATCCCTGGACCGAGATAAATTATTATGATGAATCGGCTCGTTCATCAATGGGAAGACAATTAGATCGCCGGTTGGAAGACAAAGTGCTAAATTCTGCAGACCGCGTAATGCTTATCAGCAAATTAGACGCTGATTATTATTTTGCTGATCGTGTTGATAAAGAACGACGCATATATCTCCCCAACGGTTATGACGAGGAAGATTTCACACATCTGAGACAACCCGACAATCCGGACGAACAATTCACGCTTATGCATTTGGGGGCAGTGAACAGGGAAAGAAATCCCAGGAATTTATTCCAAGCCATCCGGGAGCTTGCTGAAGAAAAAATCATCTCACCCGAAACCTTCAAACTTGTCTTCGTGGGATTGGTCGAGAGACCTGTTCAGGATGAAATTTCCCGGCAGGGAATAAAAGATTATGTTGATTTTATCAAATATGTTCCTCATAGGAAGGCGTTGGAAATGGGTCTAGCTGCCTCGGCTTTGCTTTTGTTAATCAATCAATCTCCCAATTCCAAACGCATTGTGACAGGGAAAATTTTTGAATACATGCGTTTGGGGAAATATATTCTAGCATTTGGACAAAGAGACGGAGAAGTAGCTGGGCTGCTCGATGAGTTTGGCAATGGCCGAATTGTGGACTATGGAAGCACAGATGAGATTAGGAAAACATTAATGACTATTTTAAAAAATTGGCAGGAAGAAAAACCTGCACCCGGGACAAATGATTTTCGTATTACTGGTTTTAATCGACATGAACTGACCCGGAACTTAGCCACCATTTTCGCAGATTTAATTCAAGAGGGAAAATCCCATTAGTAATAATTAATATATTATTGTGGCCAGAGTTACTTTAGATATACATTATAGAATTCGTGGGACAATTGAATGTATAACAAAAAAATATTTCAAAACCCTGAACTATGGAGAAATTATGATCCCTCTGAATTACTCGCGAAAAGAGTAAATCTGGTTCTTGATTTTATGCCGGAAGATGTCCGGACCATACTTGATGTGGGATGTGGAAATGGCATTTTAAGCAATGCATTTCCAGAAAGATACCAAATTACAGGCATTGACTATTCATTAGAAGCACTTCGTTTTGTGCTGGGCAAAAAAATTCAAGGGTCCTCTGACCAGATGCCGGTTAAAAATCAATCATTTGATATGATCTTTTCCAGTGAATTACTCGAACATCTCCCGACGGAATTATTACATAGAACCATTCGTGAATTTCAGCGAATTGCAAAGAGATATATTTTTATTACAATTCCCAATAATGAAATTCTTGAACGGAATTCTATTAAGTGTCCGAAATGCGACCATATTTTTCATTCCTATGGACATCTGCATTCTTTTAAAGATGAGGATATCATAAAGATGGTAGGGGCTGATTTTGAACTTCTTCTCAATAAAACGCTAGGCCCCTCCGTAAGAGAGTATAATAAAGTCTTGCTACATATACGTCACAATCTGGGAAAGAGATGGTTTCCGGCAACAAAATATACTGTCTGTCCGAACTGCGGTAATAGCGTATTTACTAATTTAAGTGGAAATCTGATTTCTAAAACCTGCAACGCCCTAAACATTGTTTTCTCCCGTCAAAAACCCTATTGGCTATTTATGCTTTTCAGAAGAAAAGGACTGGTATGAAGAATGTTTTAATAATAGCCTATTATTTTCCACCAATTGGAGGGGCCGGGGTTCAGCGGACGCTTAAATTTGTGAAATATCTGCCTTCTTTTGGCTTTCAACCCATTGTATTAATGCCCAATCCTAATCTGGTAAGATATGTGAAAGATTTTGGTCTAATGGGGGAAGTTCCTCAAAATGTTCGAGTCTATCAAACTTTTATCTTGGATCTGAATTGGCTCTTTAAAATCCTATATGGATTTAAATTAAATAGGATTGTGTATTGGATTGGCCGGCAGCTCATTTTTCCGGATTATCAGCGGGAATGGCTCTTTTGGGCAAAAAGAAAAATCCGGCATATTATGAAACATGACAAAATAGATCTGGTATTCATTTCATCTCCTCCACATTCTATCCAGATTTTGGGCCCCTGGATCAAGAAAATGTTTAGAATTCCTGTTGTCGCGGACTTCAGAGATCCATTAACATATAATTATGAAACAAAGAGCCCAAATTTATTCAATAAATGTTTTAAATTCGAAAAACACATTCTGTCAGAAGCCGATTTTATTATTGCAAATACCAGTTTCAATGGCAAAAAATATGAGAATGAGTTTGAAGCTGATTCCAGAAAAATAGAAATTATTACCAATGGATTTGATCCTGACGATTTCAAATCGGCGACTAAAGTTACTGAAGAAAACAGCAAAATCATTTTTTCGCATATTGGAAGGTTTTATGGCGAGTATAACGCACGTCCTCTGATAAACGCATTAGCAACAGTCAGGGCCAGATTGCACGATGTAGAGTTTCGTTTTGTAGGGGGACTGATTTCACAAGACAGGAAAGAAATTCAGAAATTGGGCCTTGAAAAATATATAACAATAATTGATTACTGCTCTCACGATGAAGCATTAAAATACAACCGGGAAAGTGATTATTTGTTATTGATACTCTCCGACGAATCATTCCGAGGCTGGATTCCAGCCAAGACATTTGAATATATCAACTCAGGGAAAAAAATATTAGCAATTGTGCCTGAAAACGGAGATTGTGCAAAAATCATCAGAGAGACTAATACAGGGATCGTGGTATCTCCTGAGAAGACGGACAGAATTGCTGAGATTATTCTGGATTTTGCGGAGAATAGCAAAAACAGTGACTTCTTGCCAAATCATGCCATGATTCGAAAATTTGACAGGAGAAATTTGACTAGGAAACTTGCCTCTGTTTTTCATAAGGTGTTGTCCCAGGATAAAGATAATTAGATGATATTGGAAATGAGAATAATAAATATTTTCCGAAGTGTAAAACGCACCCAAAAAACTATCTCATATTTGGAGCCTGTAGGCATATCAGGAAAGTCGATCAGCCGCATCTTGTGATATTCAATTGTCAATACTTCAAAAAGTAAAATAGTCTATTAATATTGAGATTATAAATTCTTAGGTAATTCTATCATGATATTATTTATCCATAAAGGCTTTAGCACCTTTGTTGAAACTGATTATAAACTGCTTTCAGATGAATATCCGGTATTAGATTTTTATTATAATCCAAGAAAAGGTATTCTATATAATATTCTTAATCAGATTGCTCTTTTTGGATGGCTGCTTAAAAATATTTGGGAAGCCAAGGCAGTCTTCATATGGTTTGCTGATTATCATTCTTTCTTTCCGGTGCTCTTTGCAAATCTCTTAAAGAAAAAATCTTATCTGGTTCTGGGTGGATACGACGTCGCATATCTCCCTGAGATAAATTATGGTTCATTCAATAATAAAATTCGCGCATTTTTTACAAGATATTCTATTAGACATTCAACTCTCAATCTGCCGGTTGTAGATAGTGTGCTTGATGAAGCCTTGGAAAGAGTGCCGGATGCAAATATCAAAGTTCTTTATACCGCATACAAAGCTGAAAATTTCTTTCCGGACAACAAGTCAAAAGACAGGCTGATCCTCACGGTAGCCCTCGTTAATGACAAGCTGCGAATGAAACTCAAAGGTATGGACATATTTATCGAAGCAGCCAGGAAAATTCCGGAATATCGTTTCATGATTATTGGAATGAGTGAGCAATTATCATCAACATTGAAAGACCTGCCTCCCAATCTCACCATATTAGGAGCAGTCGCGCATGATAGCCTTCTGAAGTATTATCAAAGAGCAAAAATTTATGCTCAATTCTCAATGCGGGAAGGTTTGCCCAATACAGTGTGCGAAGCCATGTTGTGTGAATGTATTCCTGTTGGAGCAAATGTCGGAGGTATTCCTGTTGCCATCGATGATGCCGGATTCCTGATGAGGGAAAGAAACATAGATGCTGCGACCAAAATCATCAGGCTGGCCATGCAGACTGATGATGAAATTGGGAAAAAGGCCCGTCACAGAATAATTGAGAATTTTTCATTGGAAAAAAGAAAATTGGGACTCATGACGCTGCTTCAAGGATTAAAAAGGTAAGTATGTCAAGACTTGTTAAACAGGCGGGAATTGTCTCTCTTGGTAATATTTCACGCCTTCTTGTAAAAACCATCATCGGATTTATACTTGCCCGGATTTTTACAAAGGATGCCTACGGAAGTTATCTGCAGTTATTCCTGATCTATCAAATTTTTTCCACCATGTTGCTCTGGGGTATTCCCCAGAGTATTTTATATTTTCTTCCCAAGTTTTCAAATACTGAGAAGCAGCAAAAGTTCATCATTCAAACCTTATTAATGCTCTTTATATTTGGTTTTCTTCTTTCAATAATACTCCTTCTTTTCCGACATCCCATTGCAGTTCTATTTAATAACAATAATTTGCCACACCTGCTTCTGGTCTTCTTTTTATACCCCATGTTTATGTTTATTACCACAAGCTATATATATTTCATGCTTGGATTTCAAAAGTCAAAGAAAGTCGCATTCTTTTCCATATTTTCAGTTATATCTGATGCAATATTCATTCTCACCATAGCATTTTTCACCAAGGATGTATTTTTTACTGCTATTGGCATCGTCATTTCGTCGACGATCCAGTTTGTCTACACTATTTTTTCTCTAAAGAAATTTATAAGTGAAAAATTCCAGCTTGATTTTGCTTTAATTCGTGAACAAATGAAGTATTCAATCCCGCTCGGTATGGCTTCAATTGTTGGTATTCTATCAACCCAACTTGACAAATTGGTGGTTTCAAATTTTTTCTCCCCTGAGCTTTTCGCAGTCTTTGCGATAGGCGCTACTGAAATTCCTATCGTGCCGAATTTGAGGAATTCAATTTTTAGCGTAGTTCTACCGGAAATTTCAAAATTAAATTTTCAGACAGAAAAAAGAAAAATTACAACTGTATATAGTGGCTCCATTCGTAAATTCGCCCTTATTCTTTTTCCTTTAATTGTTTTTTTCTTCGTCTTTGCTCCAGAATTCATCGCTATTGCATATTCAGAAAAATATTTAGGTGCAGTTACGATTTTCAGAATATATCTTGGAATATTGCCTATGCGCGTTGCAAATTACACACTTGTTTTGCAGGCTGCCGGGATTACAAAACCAATCTTTTGGGGTGCAACAATCACTCTGGGTGCAAATTTGATTCTTAATATTGTCTTCGTAAGGATTTTTGGACTTACCGGACCTGCAATTGCCACAGTTATTGTGAATTATATTTCATTGCTGTATTATGTAATTCTAATTAAAAGAAGGTTAAAATTCGATATAGCTGAACTTTTTGCCTTCTCAAAACTTCTAAAAACATTCTCGCTTAGCATTATAGTGGGCATGGTATTTTACTTTTTTTCCCAATTTGATTTAACTAAATGGATCAAATTTCCCAGTGCTTTTATACTCTACATGGCGACTTTTATTGTTGCTGGGGTGGTAACTAACGTTATTACAAAATATGACCGGGAATTATTTCTAAAATTTGTAAAGAGATATGTATTTCTTAAAAGAAATTAAGTTATACAAATTGGATGTCAGACATTATGACACCCAATAGAAGCCATTATGTGCAGTGTGTTGGAAAGAAATATTTTGGATAAGAGCTAATTTTGATTCTATTAATGCTTAATCATTTGAATTATAATCTGGCAAAGACAATATCGGCCGCGAAAAAGTTCCGCTAATTATTAGATTTCTGAACTCTTTTAATTTTCATTTTTACTTTCAATTTCAATTTCATCGCTCACTCCTTTTTCTGTTTTTATATATGGATGTTACTCAAATTCTGGTTTCTCATTTGTGCAGAATATCAATATTTCCAAGATCAAACTCTCTTTATTTGGAGAATTGCCATATAGTCTAGCCTCAATTTTTTCATTGTCTTACAGCCTTTTGCGAACCTTCATAATTGACAGACATCACTTGCGCGATATTTTATCATCCTTTTCGACATCATATTCTTGATAGCATATCAAACTAAATTCTGCGCCGGAATCCTTTACCCAGAACCTCATGGACATCGGAGATTATTACAAAAGCATCGGGATCAATATCTTCGATCAACTCAGTGAGTTCCCCTATCTCCTTGCGAGTAACCACAGTCATTAGCACCTCCCGATCGATGTTTTTATATAATCCGCGTGCCTTAAGCGCTGTAGCGCCGCGGCTGAGCTGCTGAATAATCGCTTTAGAAAGCTGATCCGATTTATCAGAAATTATATAGGCAGCTCTTGCATAGTCAAAACCGTCAAGAATAATATCAACCAATTTACTGGAGACAAATAAAAGGAAGAAGGCGTACAGGGTAAGAGACATGGCCGGGCGCGCAATGGCGAGATGTTTGAAATGGATGATGAATCCCGCAAATGAAATGACAAAGAAATCAATCAGCATAATCGCCTGGCCGGGTTTGATGCCATATCGCTTCTGGAGTATGGCTGCCAATATATCTGATCCGGCAGTGGTTCCCTTAAACTTGAAAATAATCCCAAGCCCGATTCCCAGCAAAACGGCGCCCACCAAAATCAGAAACAGGAAATCGTGTTTCTGCAAATCCATAACTGTGGCCGATTTTTGAAGATGAATGAAACCAAGACCGGGGACATCGCCTCGAAAAAAATCAATGAAAAAGGAATTCGCGGTAAATCCGTAAAAAGTCCTGACGCCAAAACGCTTGCCCAATTCCCGGAATCCCCAGATGTAAAGCGGGATATTAAGCACCCACATCATTAATCCCACGGGAAGCTTATTATCGGAGAAATAATGAAGCGCCATCGACAGACCGCTGACTCCTCCCGGAACCACCTGCGCATCGACCAAAAAGATCCCGATCCCCAGAGCCATAATTGCTGCACCGATGGTGATAAAGACATATTCTAAAAACGGAAAATCTCTAATCAGTCTTCCCATACTATCCTCAAAAAGTCCGGCCCGAATGTTAAGCTAATTCTATGCCAGCAATTGGAATTGTTTTGCTGATTATTTGTTCCCAAATAAGTTTTCGCAATCCGTGATGTTTGCACTTCCTCAAAACCATTGCATTGCCTGGATGAGAAAAGAACTCTATATAAAATTTCAAAAGGACTGATTGAGGAATTTATTTTTCTGTTAGAAAACGTCTGACTCTAAAGCTTTTCTTACAGGCGAGATTTAATTCTACTTTACAAATTTTAAGAACTTTCTTTTTAAAAACGGTAAATTTCCGTATTCAGTCAAAATATAACATGAGTGCATTGCCGGGCAATTTCAGGATACCCAATCTCATTATATGTTACAGACAAATACTTTGTTTTGGGGATTATTGATTTCCTATATTCAAAAAAAGAATCTTGCATATTTATTACCCCTAATCTATATTTTCTTCAGTGAAAAATGTCATCTGAATTCAGAATTCTTTATCTGCATTATTTAGTTTCCATCTGATAATTGATCGAAGCTTTCAAAATGAAAAAAAGCGAATTTGTAAAAGTTCTTTATATCGAAGACGATCTAAGTTCGCGCCTGCTGGTGCAAAAAGTATTGAATCGTCCCCCATTTGAATATCTGGACGCCTCTACCGGTCTGGATGGTCTGCAATTGGCATTAAAAAATACACCCGATCTTATATTGATGGATATTAATCTCCCGGATATCAGCGGGCATGAACTGACCACAAAGCTAAAAAACACCAAAGGCTTGGAAAATGTTGTGATTGTCGCATTAACAGGGATGCGAGATAAGAATGTAAGGGAGTTGATTTTGCTGGCGGGGTGCGACGGGTATTTGACAAAGCCGATTGATGTGGAAAATTTTCCCGCTCAGATTCTGCAATTTGTTGGTGGCAAAAGGGAGTATGTGGACGGTAATATCCGGGAAACACTCCACAGTCAATATGAAATCTCGCTGGTGGAACACCTGACCACAAAGGTTCAGGAACTGGAACGATCAAACCGAAAATTGGAAGAGACTTATCAGAAATTGCAGTCATACAACATTTTTCTTGAGAAAAAAGTGAACATTCTATCCAAACTGCAAACCTGCAGTAATCCGATGGAATTAAAAAAAGTGCTGGTTGATGAAATTTTCGAACAATTCGGTTATGACCGCTGCGCATTTATCGACGTGGATACCTCCAACAATCTACAGATCAGTTATGCGCGGGGAATCAATCCCGACCAGTGGACGACATTTTATTATCCCTTTATGAATGCATATTTCGAGAACCTGTTTCAGAAGAGGAGAGTGATCTGGGTTGCAGACATCAGGCGAATACAAGAGCCCGACTTGAGAGAGCAATTGGAAAAGTTAAAAACCAGCCAGTTTGTTTTTGCATACCTGGGTCTACCGATGAATCTCTCTCAAACCGGCAACATACGGGAGCGGGTCCAGCCAATGCTGGAATCTTTCCTCCCCACATTGCACAATCAGGCAGATTCTGATATTGACATTATCCTCGAGAACCTCAGTGAATACCTCACCAGCGAGTTTTTATATCACGCAGGTTATATTTTTGTGGATAACAACCGGTCGGGAAGAAAAATATCATCATTTGAATTCCGCTTTTTGGAAACGGTTTTTCAAATGGGCAGTTATATGTACCAAAATTTGCTTCTTATGGAGCAACTGCGCTTTTTGTTTATCCGGGCGGAAAAGGAGGCCATCACCGACCCCTTGACCAACCTTTTCAATTACCGCTATTTCATCCAGCAACTTTCCCGGGAAGTCAGCCGGGATAAACGACACCGTTCGCATTTTTCCCTAATCTTAATCGATATCGATTTCTTTAAAAAATTTAACGACACATTCGGACATCAGGCAGGCGATACCATTCTGCGGCGCCTATCAAAATCACTAATTAAAAACACCCGAACCAGTGATATTGTGGCTCGCTATGGCGGTGAGGAATTCGCAATCATCTGTCCGGAATTGAACCGGCAGGAAGCCTATTTCGTAGCGGAAAAACTGAGGCAGATCATTGCAAAAATGGATTTTTTCCCGGGCAAGGAAACCCCGGACAGCAAGCTTACCATCAGCCTGGGAGTGGCGACTTTCCCTGAGGATGGAGAAACAGCTTATCGATTAATTAAGAGCGCTGATAGTGCACTTTATCAAGCCAAACAAGAGGGAAGAAACAAGGCCTGCGTTTTCAAACAAACTTAATGTTTATCAAAATCCCAGCTTATTTTCTGCTGAACAATTGAGTCTCTATAAATTTGTTACCTGGAAACTCCATAAATTTTTCCAGGGGAATGGACATTATAATGAGAAAACTTCTCATACCAATTCTTTTATCGATTCCCGGTTTCCTTCTTTCGCAGCAGATCTTTGACACTCCGCTATCTCCCAGAACTGCAATTTATCAGATAAAGATCATCCCGGTAAAGGAAAATTTAAATTCAGTAATCATCAGTTTTCGCAAATCGCTTATTATATTCTGGCATAATCCGCTGCAATTTTGCGGCATGTACTTTGTAATTTCTATTTTCACGGTCCTGCTGTTCATTTCATTCTGGTGGCCTCACTAGTATGTCTCCGATTCAAACGGATGGGGGATATTTGGGCGCTTTTTGATGCTCCAGACATATATTTTCCTGCAATTCTGGATAAGATTTTCCAAATATGGCGACCTTTATCAAATTCTGTCAGACACAGAGAGGCGAACCATCTGAAATGACGACCGCTTTGTAATTGATGTATTTATTCTTTCGTTTTTGATTTCTTAAAACGGCTGTTGGAAAAAATTAAATAAAATTTCTAACTTTTGCAGATGGGAACCATCTAATAATTGCTTGTTTATAAAACAAGATAGAAACGGTTGTTTTTTAGCTTGATCCTTGCATCAATAGAAAATAAATTTGAAATTTAAATGTAGCTATGAAAGAATTACTGACTGAAAAGGAAAAATTAGTATTTGAAGCAATTGTGAGCAGTTTTATTTTGACTGCGAATCCGGTTGCCTCAAGCTTTATCGCTCAAAACAGCCATCTGGCCTACAGTCCCGCCAGCATTCGGACAATTATGGCCAGGCTGGAGCAAAAGGGCTATATTTATCAGCCCCATACTTCGGCGGGTCGGGTGCCAACCACGCTCGGTTACCGGCTTTATGTGGACCATATGATGAAACGTGCCAGACTGTCGGGTACCGAAAAGGAAAGACTCCGCCAGGTATTGTCCAGCAACACCGGCGATTTTGAAAGCGTACTGCGGGAATCAACGCGCATTCTGGCCCATTTAACCCATCAATTGGGAATCATGATATCTCCTCATCTGGAAGAGGGAATTTTTCACAGGATGGATATCACCCGCATAAGCAGCGAACGCCTGCTACTGATCCTCTCCATTAAAAGCGGCATCGTGAAAACAATTTTTCTTGAGATTAATTCCGGCATTCATGAAGAGCAGTTGGACTCATTGCGGGAGATTCTGAATGAAAGACTTCACGGACTAAAATTAAAAGAAATCCGTGAAAAATTCAAAGAAATTGTCGAAGATATCCGGGCGGAGGATTCCGGGCTCATTCATATTTTTATTCGGTCGGCGAAGCAGATATTTGATTTTTCAGAAAACAACGAGGTCTATCTGACCGGGACCCACAATATCCTTCGTCAGCCGGAATTTACCGATAATGAAAAAATTTCCGGCGTGGTGGAACTGTTGGAGGATAAGCGAATAATAATACGTCTGTTGGGTAATAAAGTGAGCGAAGAGGATTTAAATATTATCATCGGAGAGGAAATTGGCGAGGAAGCGATGGAAAATTGCAGTATTATCGCGGCGCGTTATAAAATAGACAACGTAATTGGCATGCTGGGAATAATTGGTCCCACACGGATGAATTACAGCCACCTGGTACCGCTCGTGGAATTTACTGCCCGCGTTATTTCCGATCCTTTTGAACAAAACTGATTTTAAGCACGACTGGAGAGTGGAGGAATGGAAAGACCTTTGGAGGAGAACAAAAAGAATAATACATTTGAAACAAAAAACTTCAGAAATGAAAAAGAGTTTTTGACTCAAAGAGCAAAGTCTGAGGTTGAAAGAACAGAAGATAGGCAATATCCGGAAGAGATCAAAAAACTGCAGGAAAAGATCCATGAATTGGAGCAGGAAAAACTGAATCTTGAGGAAACGAATCTGGGACTGACCGCAGAAATTTCAAACATTAAAAAACGCACCAATCGGGAAATCGGTAACATGGCCGTGTATGCAAATAGCGAACTTCTGGCGAAGCTACTGCCATTATTGGATGATCTGGAAAGATCATTAAATTATGGAGATGCCATCCGGCAACCTGAAGATTTTATGAGCGGTGTTGAGCTTGTCTATCAAAACTTTCGGAAAGCCCTGGAGCAGACCGGGCTGAAACCGATTGAAGCAGTGGGCAAACAATTTGATTACAATTTCCACGAAGCTGTATTACAGGTGGAGAAAAGCGATGCGCAACCAGGGACGGTGGTAGAGGAAGTTCAGAAAGGATATATCTACAAGGAAAAAGTTTTAAGGCACTCAAAAGTTTTTGTAAACAAATGATTTTAAGGGATAATAATGACGACAAAAAGAGATTATTACGAAATATTAGAAATTCATAAAACTGCCAGCGAAGAAGAAATTAAATCCGCTTACCGGAAGATGGCAATGAAATACCATCCGGACCGGAACCAGGGGGACAAAGAGGCGGAAGAAAAATTCAAAGAGGTCGCCGAGGCTTATGAGGTATTGAAAGATTCGAACAAACGGGCCCGCTACGATCGTTTTGGTCATGAGGGCGTAAAAGGCGGCGCCAGCGCCGGCTTCGATTTCGATCACTTCGATCTAAGCGATGCGTTGCGCATTTTTATGGAACAGGGTTTCGGTTTTGGTGATTTGTTTGGGAACGGCAACCGCAGAGACCGGCGGACCGGGAAGATGCGCGGACGGGACATGCAGATTAAACTAAAACTTACCCTCGAGGAAATCGCTTCCGGCGTCACCAAACAATTAAAAATAAAAAAACAGGTGGCCTGCTCCACATGCAAGGGGAGCGGAGCAAAATCCGGCACCAAACCGTCAACCTGTCCGGTATGCCAGGGTAGCGGCGAAGTGCGGGAAGTCTCGCAATCCCTCTTCGGAAGATTTGTGAATATTGCTCCCTGTTCGCGTTGCGGGGGAAGCGGGACCATCATAACCAACCCCTGCCCCGATTGCCGGGGAGAAGGTCGTATCCATGGGGAAGACACCGTGGAAATCAATGTTCCCGCCGGTGTGGCGGAGGGCAATTACATGACCATTCGCGGGAAGGGAAATGTGGGCCCCAACGGCGGGCCGGCAGGAGATTTGATCGTGGTGATGGAAGAAATTCCCCATAAATTCTTTAACCGGCACGGAAACGATGTCGTTTATGAGGTTGATCTAAGTTTCCCCGAGGTTGCATTAGGCACCGATGTGGAAATTCCCACCCTGGAGTTGGAGGACTCGGGCAAGGAAAAAATCAACAAAGTCGTTAAGATTAATATCCCCCCCGGCACCCAAAGCGGCAAGGTTTTCCGCCTTCGGCAAAAAGGTCTCCCAGAAGTGAATACTTACCGGAAAGGCGATTTGCTTGTGCAGGTAAAACTCTGGACGCCCACCAAACTTACGCCGAGGGAAAAGGAGCTTCTGGAAGAGCTTGCTCAACTGGAGAATATTAATCCGCCCAGAAAAAAAGGTTTCTTCGAAAAATTCAAAGAAGCGCTCAATATTTGACTTCATTTACAGACAGGCCTGGAGCCAGACGCTTCGGGCCTTTTTGCTTTCGGTTCTCTCACCGGATTTCGATATTAAATTCTATATTTCATTTTATTTTCAATGACTTCCATTTTCATTTCCGTGCAAACCGGATACTTTGGATAAGGCCAGATTTAGGAGCCTACCTGAAAAAGTTTGATCCTAAAAAACATAGGTGCTGAATTTTCAAAAGGAGCCGCCCCCATCCGTTCGATTCATTTTTTTCATAGAAGCAATGGCCGTCGCTATTTGTAACTTTTGGGATAATTCTTCATTTAATCTACAGATTGTGAAAGTGCATAATCATTCTAGTTACAAAATAAAAAATCGGAGGCCTTCCTCATGAAAACAACATCTTACGGTTTTTCCAAAGAAGTGGATTATTCATTTGAACAGGCGCTGGACAAGGTAGCAGCGGAACTGAAGAAAGAGGGATTCGGGATACTGACCGAGATCGATGTCAAAACAACCATGAAGAAAAAATTGGATGTTGATTACAAATCATATAAGATACTGGGCGCCTGTAATCCTCCCTTCGCACACCAGGCACTGCAGGCAGAGGAGCAGATCGGCCTGATGCTTCCCTGCAATGTCATTGTATACATAAACGTGGAAGACCGCACAGTCGTAGCGGCGGTTAATCCGATGGCCTCAATGCAGGCAGTGGAGAATCCGAATCTGGGTGACGTGGCCGCCCAGGTTCAAAACAAATTAAAAGCAGTGATTGAGCGGGTATAGGGATTTCGCTATTCAGCATAAATTGTTCTTTGGACCACGCGGGAGAGAGGGCTGTCTCATTGCCGATAGCCTCTCCTTTTTTATTCAGGCCTTTCAGGGCACACAATTTGTTTTTCTTATTAGAATTCTCTATATTCAGGCGTTCTCATTTTTTAACTGAATATGAAGAGGCTGAATGTATTTAACGAAGATGCAATATCGGGCTCTTTGGTTTGTCATTGCAATTTTTGGGATTTCGGTCCTGCTGCAGTATGGCAAAGCACTATTTATTTCGCCCGAGCCCTATGATTTCAGCTCCTTCGAGAAGAGGTTCGACGCTAAATTCGACAGCCTCTCCGCTATTTATCAAGAAGACCTCCCGGACGGACCCTACGACGCACCCAGCGTATCCGGTAATCACTTGACTCCGGAATCAACGGGCGCTCCCATCAATATTAATCGGGCGGATGCCGGCACCCTGCAGAACCTTCCCAGGATTGGCCCCAAAATGGCTGACAGGATTATTGAATACCGTAACGCCAATGGACCATTTCATTCCAAAAAAGATTTGATGAAAGTAAAGGGAATCGGAAAGAAGACTTTTGAGAACCTCGAGCCGCTTATTTCGGTAAGGGAATAATAACAGCGGCTAAAATTTGAGTTGTGAATCTGCGGCGAACTAATTGAACCCGAGAAGGCCCTTCCTTAATCAAAAAGAGAAGGCCTCTCAAGCACAAAATGTAAGACGAACCAACCGGTAGTCAAGATATCCTAAACCTGCAAGGTATATTTTTGCTCATACTTAATAATGGTGGTTTTATAACCTTTTTCTTCCAGTAATTTTTTGAGATTTTCCTGGGCTTCGGGTTCCCCGTGTACCAGAAAGATCTCTTTCAGTCTATGAAAATCCAGGTGGGAAACATATTCCATGATATCATTATAATCCGCATGCGCACTGAAGGAATTCAGGACATCAACCTCCGCTTTCAGTTTATAGAAATCCCCAAAAATTTTAACTTCCGGCTGTTTCTCCTGAATTTTCCTCCCCAGTGTGTTTTCCGCCATGTATCCCACGATCAGCACCGTGTTCCTTGAATCTTCAATATTATGCAGCAGATGGTGGAGAATCCGTCCGGCTTCGCACATTCCCGAGGATGAAATAATAATTGCCGGTTCATTTAGCTGGTTAAGCTCTTGACTCTCTTCCTGGGAGGTAATATAGTGAAGTTCATTGAATCCGAACGGATTTTTGTGATGGACCAGGAAGGCTTCACGGGTCTCATCGTCATAGCACTCCTGATGAACCCGGAATATTGAGGTGGCATTGGTCGCCATGGGACTGTCCACATAAACCGGAATGCGGGGAATACGATTTTGATCGGTGAGAAGATGCAGGTAATAAACCAGCTCCTGGGTTCGTTCTACCGCGAAGGAGGGGATAATTATTTTTCCGCCCCGGCTTACGGTACGATTGATGACATCAGCCAGCTTATCCATTGCCAGATCGATGGGGTCATGCAGGCGATTGCCGTAGGTGCTTTCAAGAACCAAATAATCGACCGGCGGAATGATTGCCGGATCACGCAGAATGGGGAGATTCTTTCTGCCGAGATCTCCGGAAAAACCGACGGACATTTTTTGGCCGTTTTTATTGATATCAAGAATGGTAAGTGCCGAGCCAAGAATGTGCCCGGCATCATAGAAAGTGGCTTTTATGCCATCGCCCAGAAAGAAAGTACGTTGATAGGAAATGGTTACAAAGTAATCCAGGCAATTTACCACATCCTTCTCATTAAAAAGCGGTTGCTTATCGAATTCCTCTCCCTTTTTGCGGGCCCTTTTGCGAAGAAATTCAATATCCTTTGCCTGTATATGGGCAGAGTCCATCATGATAAGGCTGGCCAGGTCACGGCTGGCCGGGGTGGTATAAATATTACCCTGAAATCCCTTTTTCGGCATCAACGGCAGCAGCCCGCAATGATCATAATGGGCATGGGTAAGAATCACCGAATTAACCCGTGCCGCATCAAACTGCCAGTTCCGGTTTTTTTCCTCCGCTTCTGCACGCCGGCCCTGAAACGCGCCGCAATCAATCATCACAGTATTATCGCCAACCTGCAAGAAATGTTTGGATCCGGTTACCTCTTCCGCTGCCCCCCAGGAAAACAGTTCTGCCCGCATGTGTGTCTCCTTAGTAAAATTTTATCGTTAAATAAAAGCATTCTAACATCCATAGAAATTAATTAAAAGCGTTTTTTAATTTTGGGAGTGATTAATGACTGCGTCGTAAGCTGGCCGCAAAAATATGGCTGAGATTTTATCCCGTTGATAATATTGATCTTTTTACGCACACGATTTGAACTCTGCATATTTAAGGAATTGAAAACCGGCGATAATTGATTCTGTATATTGTTTTGGTAAAAGATTGTCATTATTTTTCCTTGTGTAAATTCGGTATTTTGCTTAAAATTTTCAGGTTAAATCAAACTAGGAGAATTTGCTTTTTGTTTATAGATTATGCCAAAATTTATGTCGCGGCCGGTCAGGGCGGCAGCGGCGCCTGCAGTTTCCGGCGGGAAAAACATGTGCCGAAAGGCGGGCCGGATGGCGGAGACGGCGGCCGGGCCGGAGACATCATCTTGCTCGCGGACCCTCAACTGCGAACCCTCATCGATTTCAAATACAAGAAGCATTATAAAACCCGACACGGCCAGCATGGCATGGGCAAGAAAAGAAACGGCAGGGATTCCGCGGGTATTGTTCTGAAAGTCCCCGCTGGTACTACAGTGAAGGATGCCGAATCCGGAAAAGTGCTGGCAGATCTCGTCAATGCCGGAGACCGTTTCGTTGCAGCAAAAGGGGGAAAAGGTGGTCGCGGTAACGCTCATTTTGCAACACCGACCCATCAGGCGCCCCGGGAGTGGGAAGTCGGGGAGCCGGGCGAAGAGCGCTGGCTGGTGCTTGAGCTGAAACTGATTGCCGATGTAGGACTGGTCGGGATGCCCAACGCCGGCAAATCCACGCTTCTTTCCAAATTATCGGACGCCCGGCCCAAGATTGCCGACTATCCATTCACCACCCTCCAACCCAATCTGGGGATCGTAAGGATCGGCGATTACCAGAGTCTGGTAATGGCGGATATTCCGGGCCTTATCGAGGGGGCACACGAAGGGCGGGGGCTGGGGCTGCAATTCCTGCGGCATATCGAAAGAACCCGGCTACTGGTTTATCTCATCGATCCCACTGCTGATGATCCGGTTAGCACATTCCACACCCTCCATAGTGAACTGAAACTGTATAGCACTGAACTGGTCAAGAAGCCATATCTTGTATTTTTCACTAAAAAGGATATCTGGCAGGAGGATTACATCTCCGAGGTCACGGGCAGGCTCAATTCCCCGATTCTTTCATTGTCCGCTGTTACGGGGGAGGGATTGGAGGAACTGAAACGCAAGCTGTGGGAGAAATTGCAGGCATCTTCAAATCCATAGCTTCTCATTAAATATGACAAAGAAAATGGCCTCTCTTTCCCTATGAAGACGGCTTTTTCCATTTTATTGGCGGTGCGAAAGACCTAATACACGAAATTTTTGAGAAAATTTTACAGCATGGAAGATCATAAACCGCACATTCTTGATCTGATATACTTATTGACCATTCCCAATATCGGGCCGGGGCGTATCCGGCGGCTGCTGCAGGTTTTTCACAGCAAAGACGAGATATTGAAAGCGCCGGTACAAAAACTGGTGCGGGTGGATGGCATCGATTTCAAGCTGGCGGCTCAGCTTAAAAAGGGAGGCGATACCGCTGAGGCGGAAAAGCAGGTTCATCTTATCGAAAAATTCCAGGTGCAATATCTCACCATCTGGGACCGCGACTATCCTGCCTCCCTGAAACAAATTTCGGATCCGCCGGTGATCCTGTTTTACAAAGGGACGGTGAGTGAAGAACACCGGCAGGCTATTGCTGTTGTGGGGACGCGCACACCCTCCTCCTATGGCAAAGTAGTAACTACCGAAATTGTGAGAGAACTGACTGCGCGCAATATTACTATTATTAGCGGAATGGCGCGCGGAATCGATGCTGTTGCCCATCATACTGCGCTCAGAAATGGCGGCCAGACTATTGCTGTATTGGGGTGCGGAATCGACCGCTGTTATCCGCCCGAGAACCGGCAGCTTTATACAGACATCCCAAATCACGGCTCCATTTTTTCGGAATATCTGATTGGCACCGGACCGGACGCAACGAATTTTCCCAAACGAAACCGCATTATCAGCGGCCTGTCCCAGGGCACCCTGGTAATTGAGGCGGGAGACAGAAGCGGTGCACTGATTACCGCGTTATATGCGCTGAACCAAAACCGCGAAGTTTTCGCCATTCCCGGAAATATAAACAGCCCTAAGAGCCGCGGTACCAATACGCTGATTAAGCAAGGGGCCAAACTGGTTCAATCCGTGGATGATATCCTGGAGGAAATCAGCGGATGGACCACACCCGGAAGCCTGCCCCCTAAACCGGTACCCGAAAATTTAAGCAAGCTCGAAACGGCCATTCTATCAAAGCTCTCGAATGAACCCAAGCATATTGACAGACTGGTGATGGAGTTGAAGGAATCGCCCGCCATCATTCTTTCCGGTCTGCTGAATCTTGAATTGCTCGGTTTGGTTCAGCAGCTTTCCGGAAAAATGTTTGTCCGATTATAATGATTTCTGTCAAATTTCACATTTTTCTTAAAAATTTCTTATAAAGTATATTGACTAATTTTATATTTTTTTATATCTTAACAGACATGTTGCGGAAAATGCCTAAAAACTGGAAGTTTCTCTTATCTACGCTTGCTATCGCGACCCTGGCGGGCACTTATGTTTATTTTTTCATCCCCCATTATAAGGGTCTGGTTTTTCTATTCTTTTATATTATCCCGTCTAATTCGTTTGTTCCTTTTCCGCACGAACCGGCCATTATTTATTATGGAAAAATATTCGGACCGGTTGCTACCACTATCACGGCAACCCTTCCCACTATCATCGCGTGTGCAATCGATTATGCCGTCCTGCTCCCTGTTTTTTCCCGCACGAGGCTCGCGAAGATCAGGGAAACCGGAATTTATCGAAAAACGGTCAATTATTACGAGAAGGCACCCTTTCTCACAAATTTCATCGCAGCGCTCTCACCGGTTCCTTTTTATCCGGTTCGCATATTATCGGTTGCCAGCGGATATCCCATGTGGAAATATACCGCAGCAGTTGTATTGGGACGCATACCCCGCTATTATTTCCTTGCTCTTTTTGGCGCCCTGCTGAAAGTTCCCAACTGGATCATCGGAATATTTTTTCTGTCGCTGGTGTCCGGTGAACTTTTTCGGCAAATATCCAAACGCCGCGCAAAAAGAGCCATCGAGATGGTGGAAGAAGTCGTTCTGGATTCTGCCATTCCGGTCGACGAAGAATCAGTGCCCTCCACTTTAATGCACCAATAATTCATTTGACATGACAGCGTTATTTTTTCTCAGTCAGCTCCGCTACGATAGCGGCATTTCACAGCATCTGGATGCCCTGTTTGATTTTTGGAAAATTCAGGATGACGGTTTTCCACAGAATAGCAAGATTTTGCTGAAGCCCAACATGCTCTCTCCCCATCCTCCTGAAGCATCGGTAACCACACACCCTTTGCTGGTCCAACTGATCGCGTCCGTTTTGAGAGACTTCGGGAATAGCGTTTACATCGCGGACAGCCCCGCCGGAATTAACAATAAGAGTATGAGCCGTCTTTGGAAAATCACCGGAATGGAGGATGCAGCCCGTGCCAGCGGGGCCGAACTGATCAATATTAATTCCCGCGGATTGGTGGAAAGAAAAGGGATCAGTCGCAATTTTTTCTTCACCGATTTTTTGGATGAGGTGGATTATGTGGTTAACCTTCCCAAGCTGAAAACCCACGGGCTAACGTTGATTACCGGCGCCATGAAAAATGTTTTCGGCCTGATTCCCGGCATCCAGAAGGGTGAATTTCATGTGCGTTTTCCCAATCCCGCGGATTTCTCCGCAAATATGGTGGAAATTTACGCAGCGGTGCGTCCCCATTTTACCATTATGGACGGCATAAGCATTCTGGAGGGAAACGGCCCTTCCTCCGGCGGAAAAGTGCGTTATGCCGGATACTTATTCGCCGGGACAGACGGCGTGGCGGTGGATGCGGTGGCAGCCCGCAGTCTTGGAATTGATCCGCTATCGGTCGACATGATACGGTTCGCGCGGGAAAAGCAAATCGGTGAGACAGATCTGAAAAATATTTCAATATCCGGGGGTCCCCTGACTCATATTCAGGCAGAAATCCCCGCTCCCCATGTTTTCAGCAGGTTGCCTGAATTTTCTTATTCTCTTCTGAAGAAACTGATCTGGAGCAGGCCCAAAGCAAGTCCGGAACAATGCACACACTGCGGCATCTGTATCAGGAACTGCCCGGTGAAAGCCATGTCGCCGGATGGTAGTGGACTTCCTCAAATCGACTACGAGACATGCATCCATTGTTTCTGCTGCGCGGAGGTTTGCCCGGACGACGCCATTTATCAGGAATATAGCTGGCTGGTTAAATTGTTGAGCTGATTCTATGCGCTATCTGAGCAGAACCATCTTCTTTATCATCGTTTGATCTGGACATTGCAGCCGGCAAAAATAGATGCCTCCCGGCAAATTTTCACCATCGAAGGTGACATGGTAATTCCCGGGCGCTAATTCAGCATGCACCAGCACAGACACTTCATGACCAAGAAGATCAAATACCTTTAAACTGACAAATTGACGCTGCCCAATCTGAAAGTCAATCCGGGTGGCGGGATTGAATGGATTCGGATAATTCTGAAAAAGCGCCATGCTGTGGACCGCCTGATTTTTATCGTGGCTGAGAGAAGCAGGCGTTCCGAACACAAACTCGCAATACACAGGAAGGTGGTCCGAGGCATAATAGAGGGCATCGGCAATACTGTCCGCAACGGCGCTGTTGGCCCCCTGGTTTATCGATTCATTAAAATGATGCGCATCATTTCCATAGGCAGTATAGCTTCCGGGAAGGAAATTGTCCGCCAAGGAATTGGATATTAAAATCATATCAAAGCGGTCGTCCAATCCCCCTGTGCTGCCACCGCCAAACTGATCAATTCGCGGCGATTGGGTATGAAGATAAGAATATGTACCGTTATTGTGCCAATATCCGGAGTCGTGAATAGGATCCAAAAGCGTTTCTGTGCCAATCAACTCTGTAAAGGCCGGTTCACTCCCGGAATAGATATTGAAATCGCCGACAACAATCGCATTGGTTCCGGCGGGCAGGTTTTCCAAATGATTTATGAGGATGCGCACTTCAGCCAGGCGTTTCTGCTCGTTATCGCTTCCCTGGCTGGCTTTTAGATGGGCAGAAAATACGTGCAGTTCCTCGCCGGACAAGTTATCCGTCAGAACATATTCCGCAATATCCCGCAGATCTGTCCTAATATAATTCGATTTTACAAATGTAAAAGCCCCGGTTCGGAAAAATATTGAATTATCGGTATCTTCTCCATCATGGAATGGAACTGTGCTGTAACGGTTGTTCAGCGCCTGAGAGGCAATGGCATTGACTCCCACCTGGCTCTGGATCTCCTGCGTTACCAGAATATCCGGATTCATATTGCGAAGAACGGTTCTGAAATATGGAATCCGTTCGCCGGAATCATTTCCCGGAAAATTTAGAAAATTGTAGGTCGCCACCCGAATGGTATCGGCCTGGGAAAAGCCGAGTTGAATAAAAATAAACAACAGAAAGAAAATATACTTGGATTTCCGCATGGGATCATCTCCAAAATATTATTAGCAGATGGAATCGGAGCAACTGCAACGGGCTGGGAATTATTCTAAGGCTGGATATCCGCAATCAATTCCCACTTTCCTGTGCGTTCCCTTTCCCTTTCAAATCTGATTAGAATATTCGACATTTTTATTGAAAAAACAAGACCAAAATTGTAATCATATCAGGACATAAATTATCCAAACGTCGTATCCCACGGGCATGAAAACGGAACCCATTCGATAAATCCTGGGTTAGGAAGAAAGCAGTATATATTTCTCTTTGGGCGACTATCTTATCATTCGCATCCTGCTTCCCGGTACCGTTAGGGGAAATATCTACAAAATCAGAAAATTTCATTTCGCTTTAGACTTGTTAAATATGGAAAAGCATATAATGATATCTCCGTTTCGTCCCATTTTAAGTATTGCCGAATCTGTTTGGAAAATTTTGGTCAAACTCAACAGTAATAAGATATTGACAGCAAAGACCGGAGGATTAAACCAATGCCGCAAAAATTAAAGAATTTTATCTGCATCATCACCGGGGGAACAGGATTCCTGGGCAGGGAAATCATCGCTGAATTTTTGCAGAACGGAGCAACGGTTTTCACGAATTACCGCGATGAGCAGAAGTATTCCGACCTAAAGAGTTATTTTGGCGATTATCAGAACCTGGTGGGGGTGCACAATGATTTGATTTCCGAAGCGCAGGTGAATGACTTCTTCCGGCGATTTTCGGATTCCTATCAGAGACTGGATGTCTTCATCCATACTATGGGCGGTTTCTGGATGGGCCAAGATGTTTCGAGTACGCCTTTCGATAAATGGAATCACATGATGAATCTGAATCTGAACAGTACATTTCTCTGTACCCGCGAGGCATTCAGGATCATGAAAGCCCAATGCTCCGGCAAAATATTCACGATATCCGCCAGACCGGCCATCGACCTGCCCGCCGGGATGGCCGCCTATGCCGTCAGCAAATCCGGCGTGCTGGCGCTCACTGAGATTATTGCCAAAGAAGGAAAGGAATTCGATATTCAGGCAAATTCCATTATACCCGGCGTCATCGATACTGCCGCCAACCGTAAATCCATGCCGGACGCCGATTTTTCAAAATGGGTGACTCCCAAAGATATTGCCAGAGTCCTGATAAACCTTTCTCAGCCGGAAGTTCGGCACCTTTCTCAGACGGCGATCAAAATTTTCGGCAAGATCTGAATTCTTCCTTTTGAATTTGCCTTCGACTCAAACAAAAAATGGGGCGGCTGAAAACACCTGCGCCCCGCCCTTCATTCTCGCATTCCAACACATAAAAATATCGGATGATAGCATTCGTTGCGATTTCCCTTTAAATTTGGCCGGACAAAAGACAGGAATCTCATGGCGTATCATCCTTCTCCTGAACTGGAAAAATTAATGGATCAGCTCCTCGGTGAGGAAAAAGAACGTTTTTTCGATAGCATTGGTGAGCAGCTGCCTCATACTATCCGGTTTAATCCCCTCAAAGGCGATGTGAAGAACCTGAAAGTTTTTTTGGAAGAGCAGGGTTTTACTTTTGAGCTTTTCCCCGGTTTTGATGATATTTATCGCATGATCTATCAGCCCTATCCCATCGGCAAAAGTCTTTCCCACTTTCTGGGCCATTTTTATGTGCAGGATATCGCCTCCATGCTGCCGCCGCGCGTACTGCAGCCGCAGCCCGGCGACATCGTTCTGGATATGTCGGCCGCTCCCGGCTCCAAAACCACCCAGATGGCAGTGATGATGAACAACCGGGGTATGATACTCGCCAACGATGTGGTCCAGAAACGCCTCAGGGCCCTGACAAACAACCTGCAGCGCATGGGCATTCTCAATACCGCGGTAGTAAAAAATTATGGTGAAGGCTTTGGTAATCAGTACTTTGAGGTTTTTGACAAAATTTTATTGGACCCGGCCTGCTCGGGCCTGGGAACGCTTCATAAAAATCCTGAAGTCCTGAGCTGGTGGACGCCAAACCAGTGCGCAAGACTGGCCTCCGGACAGCGGCAGTTGTTGGGAAGCGCCATCAAAGCGCTGAAACCGGGCGGAGAAATGGTCTATTCCACTTGTACATTAACGCCGGAAGAGAACGAGGAAGTTCTCGATCATGCCCTGAATACCTATCCCATTGAACTTGAAAATATTGATCTGCCAAGCCTCAACACACGGCCGGGCTTGACCGGATTTGAGGGCAGAAAATATCACTCTCAAATAGAGCGGGCCCTGCGTTTGTATCCTTTCGAGAATCAAACCGAAGGTTTCTTTGTGGCAAAAATCCGGAAAAACGGACGGGTTGACCAGCCGCTCAATAAAAGAGAACGGAAACCCATTTCCCTAAATTATATCTCCGATACAACATCACCGGTGAAAAAATACCTGGATTACTTTTCCGTGCATTTTGGAATCGACCGCAAGACTTTTGGCCGATTTCGTTATTACATCGACAAAAGCATTACGGCGGTCAGCCGGGAACTGGCGGAATTCTCATTCAAATCAAGACCGATTAAAACAGGTCTTACCATCGGGCGCCCGATGACTCAGGTCGGCAAGCTGACAACCGAAGGAACACAGATTTTCGGATCGTTTGCGGGACAGAATATTTATGAAATACAAGACTTAGATTTACTGGAACAATTTGTAAACCGGGATAGTCTAAATTTACCGGCTGAATTCAATACCCAGGTGATTGTTACGCACCGGGATTTGCCAATTGGATACGGGCTTGTGGATAACGGCCAGTTAAAAAGCCAGTTTCCCAAGGCTGAGTGGCCATTTGTGTTAAAGGTAAAGAATTCGCACGGAAATTAAATAATAGGGTTAAATGAGGGTTTTACCAAAGTAAGATTGACATATTTATTCTTTCAAATAGATTTAAAAACCAGCGGAGTATGGGGAATTTTTGCTATTCGCTGCGGGACCATTCCGATTCCTGCCTATCCGAAAATATGTTGCTTATTTTGGGTTAAAATGTTAAGTTTTAGAATTGCAAGTATGTTAGAAAGGAAATAAATTCGATGTGCGGTGTTGCTGGATATTTTTCAAGATCGAAGGCAAATGTTACGGATAAGGTGATGCTTGCCCTCTATTCCGAACAGCATCGGGGACAGGAAAGCTGCGGTATTGCCGTTTCCAATGGCAAGACCCTTCAAATGCATAAATCCATGGGATATGTAAAAGAAGTATTTACCAACGATGCGTTGAATCAACTTCCCGGTTACATTTCAATCGGGCAGGTGAGATATCCCACACGTGGCAGTTCAATAGTAAACAATGCGCAGCCGCATATTATTGAGACCTTGAGCGGTCCCATATATGCAATAGCCAGTAATGGCGATATCGTCAACTATGAAGAAAATGCGGAATGGCTGCGAAGCCGGGGCGTGCACCTTTCTTCAAATAATGACGGTGAGCTGATCGGACGTTTTCTGGTTTACCATCTGGAACGGCAGGGACTTACCATTCCGCAGGCCATCCGGCTGCTCATGAAAAAGGTCAAAGGGGCCTACTCGGCTCTTTTCCTTACGCCGAATAGCCTCTATGTCTTTCGGGATGAATACGGCTTCCGCCCGTTATTCATAGGCGAGGTAGATGGGGATGTGGCGGTGGCATCCGAATCGTGTGCGATGGACATTTTGCTTCCCGAAAACATGCGGGAAGTGGAACCGGGCGAGATCATTCAGATCACCGCGGATAAAGTGATCTCGTCTCCCAAAACGCAGGCGATGTTCGATGAAGCACCCAATCCGATCCGTCACTGTATTTTTGAACTGGTCTACTTTGCCCGGCCGGATAGTTCCGAGTTCGACGAATATGTTTATGATGTGCGCCAGAAGATCGGCTCCAAATTGGCAGCGTATGATGATTTCGATGCCGATGTGGTGATCCCGGTACCGGATTCCGCAAATTTTATCGCCATGGGCTATGCTGCTGCCAAACGGATCCCCTTTAATTTTGGACTGATCCGTAATCATTATGTGGGACGGACATTTATACGCCCGGATCAGTTCCAGCGGGATGAGTCTGTCCGCCAGAAATTTAATCCGTTAAAGGATTTTCTGAACGGAAAAAAAGTCGTAGTGGTGGATGATTCCATCGTGCGGGGGACAACCATCCGCAAAATCATTCGCATGATTCGAAATGCAGGCGCGGCGGAGGTTCATCTCAGGATCGGATCACCGGCGGTAAAATATCCCTGTTTCTATGGCATCGACACGCCGAACCGGGAAGAACTGATCGCCAACAACATGAGTGTTGAAGAGATTCGTGATTATGTGGGCGCAAATTCTCTGAAGTACCTGAAAATAGAAGACCTGAGAGCGTGTGTAAAACAGCCTGACAATTTCTGTTATGCCTGTTTCAGCGGAAACTATCCGATTCCGAAGAAAAAACGGACAGAAGCGACGGTGGAAGAAGAGAAATAGAATGGGAAAAATTCGCCTGAATAACATGATATTCTACGCCCATCACGGCTACTATCAGGCAGAACGCGAGCTGGGACAGAAATTCCAGGTAGATGTGGAAATGGAGTGCGATTTCACAAAAGCAATTCAGTCCGACAGTTTGAACGATGCGGTGAATTTTGAGGCGGTTTATCAAACGGTTTTTCGTATTTTTAGCAGCTATAAATTTACTTTGCTGGAAACACTTGCCGACCGGATTGCCAAGGATGTCTTAAAAAATTTTCCGGCCTCTTCGGTGCTGATTCGCGTGCGCAAACCCCAGGTGCCATTGAACGGTTTCCTGGATAACGTTGAAGTTGAACTGTTGCAGCAAAGACCGCAGAATGACTGATGTATATATCGCATTGGGTTCCAATCTCGATAATCGTTTAAACTATTTGAAAAAAGCGGTCGATCTGTTAAATTCTCTTGGAAATATTCCGGTAATTGGTGGTCTTTACGAAAGCAGCGCATATGGATTTACAGATCAGCCGTCGTTTCTTAACAGCGCGCTGCTCTTAAAAACGGAACTAAAGCCCATAGATCTACTAAACAGACTTAAGGAAATCGAAATAAAAGTGGGACGGAAAAAACGCATCCACTGGGGCCCGCGGGAAATTGATCTGGATATTGTTTTTTACAACCAGAAGACATTGCGGTCCAAAGAACTGATTATTCCGCATCCTGATTTTCAAAACCGGCGCTTTGTGCTGCAGCCCCTTGCTGATATCTCGCCGGATTTTGTCCCTCCCGCTCACAGTGAATCCGTCTCAGAACTGTTAAATAATTGTAATGATAATACAAAAACTGAACTGATCGCAATGGAATGGTACCCAAATGGAATTAAAATTTGATCACCTTCATTACATCGCCATTGAGGGCGTGATTGGCGCGGGAAAAACCTCTCTGGCTCACCTGCTGGAGCAGAAGTTAAGCGGCCGCGTGGTCCTGGAAGAATTCGAAGAGAATCCTTTCCTGGAAGAATTTTACCGCGATCCGGAACACTTTGCTTTTCAGACCCAGATATTTTTTCTGTTGAGCCGCTATCGCCAGCAGGAAGACATCATGCAGTACGATCTGTTCGAAAACCGCATTATTGCGGATTATATGTTTGTCAAAGACCGTATTTTTGCGACGCTGAACCTGAATGAGAAAGAGATCACCCTGTACAATATGCTGGCAAGAATTCTGGAAAAACGCATCGTGAAGCCGGATCTGGCGATCTACCTGAAGGCTTCTACCAAAAAATTGATGCACAATATTCACCGCAGAGGCCGGTCCTACGAAAGACAGATCAAGGAAGAATACATTGATTCACTGAATCACCTCTATGAAGAATTCTTCTGGAATTACAGCACCACGCCGCTTCTGATCATCAATACGGAAAATTTGGATTTTGTTCATAATGAGAATCATTTGAGCCAGATCTTAGTAGAAATCAGTAAGCACAGAAGCGGAAAGAAGTTAGTAAGTTTTAATCTTGACAAAGGTTTATTATGATAAGGTTTATTCTTTACATTGTTCTTTTTTACTTAATCTATAAAATGGTTAAAAAATTCTTTAACATTCTTTTTACCCCAAAACCGGAGGTCAAAGGTGAGCCCCGGAAGGACATCAACACCTTTAATCCAAAGGATATCGAGGATATTGATTACGAAGAGGTAAAAAGGAGTGACGAAGAAAAATAAGCTGCAGGAAGATTTCGCCGGGCTGCAGGAAGAAAAACAGCGTCTGGAAGTTCTTCTGCATCTGGCGCAGAATCTTCAAACCCACCTGGAATTGGAGGATCTTCTTTTAACGACGATGGAAGAAGTCGGTCGGATTTTGCAGGCCGACCGCTGTTCTGTCTTTCTTCTTGATGAAGAAAAGCATGAGCTGTGGTCAATAGTCGCTCTGGGCGTGGAAAAGGGAAGGGAGATCCGGTTTCCCGCAGATAAGGGGATCGCGGGATACGTGGCGATGACCGGCGAAAATCTTAATATTGAGAATGCCTATGAGGATCCCCGATTCAATCCCGGCATCGACCAGCAGACCGGTTATCGCACCCAAAGCGTGCTGACTATGCCGTTGTCCAGCAAGACCGGCGACACTATCGGAATTGTGCAGGTTCTGAACAAACGGAACGGAATTTTCACCTCGCAGGATGAAGAATTGCTCAACGCCATCTCTCAGATTGCCGCCACAACTATCGAGAACTCTATTTTGTACCAGGAGCAGGTGGAATCCTTGAACAGTTTTGTGGAAACGCTGGCGGCTACCCTCGATACGCGGGATTACATCACCGCCGGCCATTCCCGGAGGGTCACCCTGTACACAACTGCGATGTGCCGCCAGATGGGCATGCAGGCGGACTGCTGCAAGCAGTTGAGGTATGCTGGCCTGCTTCATGATATCGGCAAACTGGGCATCCCGGAAGCGGTCCTGTTCAAAGCGGGCAAATTGGATAATGACGAATATGAAATCATCAAAAAGCATCCCGCCATCACCCGTGAAATTCTGGACAATATGCATTTCCCGCGCAATCTGAAAGCCGTGCCGGACATCGCATCGACCCATCATGAAAAAATAAACGGCGACGGTTATCCCAACGGCCTGAAGGCGGATGAAATCCCCCTCGGCGGGCGGATTCTGGCGCTGGCCGATGTGTTCGATGCCTTAACCTCGACCCGCCAGTATCATGACCGCGAGCCCATCGAAACGGTCTGGGATATAATTGAACGGGAGAAAGGCGAAACTTTCGATCCGGACGTGATCGATATTTTCCTGAGGATCCCCTTGAAGAAGATCATTGAAATTCTGGAATTCGGATTCACCCATAAATTTGATTATAAAGAACTTTCCCGGGTGGCGGATGTCCCTTTCCGCAAAATCATTGAAATTAAAGGAAAAGGTGCGCAGGCGCTCACGGCAGAGGAGCAAACCACTTTAAATGTTTTCGATAAATATTATCAAAAATCGTATTAAATACATCCATCCGAAAATTATTAGCAATAAAAATGAATCAAATAGCAGTTTTATCCCGTAAAAATTCTGCTTATATTTGCAACCAAAATTTTGGTTGACAATGGCTTTAAATGAATCAGCACGCACTCACTCCCGCCCCGCCCGCCTTCTTCTCGAAGATGGAACTGCTTTTGATGGAGTCGGCTTTGGCGCACCACGCTCCGGGGCCGGCGAAGTTGTTTTTAACACCGGAATGGTCGGATATCCGGAAACGCTAACCGATCCATCCTATTTCGGCCAGATTCTGACCCTTACCTTTCCCCTTATCGGTAATTATGGGGTGCCGCAATCCGGAGGCGGCGGAAGCCTCCCCCACTACCTTGAATCGGACCGCATACAGATTTCCGGGCTGATCGTATCGGAGTATTCCCATCAATACAGCCATTGGAATTCCAATATCAGCCTGGCGGACTGGTTATCCCAAAACAACATACCGGCGCTTATGGGAATCGATACCCGTGCTTTGACCAAAAAACTGCGCGAAAAGGGCACCATGCTGGGAAAAATAGAATTCGATGACGATCCGGTGGATTTCTATGATCCCAACAGCGAAAATGTAGTTGCCAGGGTGAGCATCGATAAACCGGTTGTCTACGGAAAGGGCGGCAAGACCATCTGCCTGATTGACTGCGGCTGTAAATACAATATCATTCACAGTCTTCTGAGCCGGGACGTAAAGGTTCTCAGGGTGCCCTGGAATCATGATATCCAAAGTGAAGAATTTGACGGTCTTTTAATATCCAACGGCCCCGGTGACCCCAAGATGTGCCGCCAGACGATAAATCAGATCCGGGAAACTATGAACAAAAATATTCCCGTATTCGGAATATGCCTCGGACACCAGCTCATGGCCCTGGGCACCGGCGCCAATACCTACAAATTGAAATACGGACACAGGAGTCAAAATCAGCCGGTAACCGAGGTCGGCACAAACCGGTGCCTGGTCACCTCCCAGAATCACGGCTTTGCGGTGGACAATAAAACCCTGCCCGAAGACTGGATGCCCTGGTTTGTCAATCTGAATGACGGGACCAACGAAGGTATACGGCACGCATCCGGCCGTTTCATGAGCGTCCAGTTTCATCCCGAAGCGCATCCCGGTCCTGTGGATGCCGGTTACCTGTTCGATGAATTTTTAAAAGTGGCAGGCAAATGAATCAGCAAATCGAAAAAGTCATCATTCTGGGAAGTTCGGCGCTGAAAATAGGAGAGGCCGGAGAATTCGATTATTCCGGCAGCCAGGCCATCAAGGCACTGAAAGAAGAGGGCATCTATACAATACTGATCAATCCCAATATCGCCACCATTCAGACTTCGGAACACCTGGCCGATCAGGTCTATTTTCTGCCGGTAACTCCCGAGTTTGTGGAAAAGATCATTGAAAAAGAACGCCCGGACGCAATCCTGCTCAGTTCCGGCGGCCAGACCGCACTCAATTGCGGGATCGAACTTTTTCGGAAAGGTATCTTCGAAAAATATAATATTCAGGTGCTTGGCACATCGGTAAAAACCATCATGGATACGGAAGACCGGGACCTGTTTGTGCAGCGGCTGAAGGAGATTTTCGTTAAATACGCCCGCAGCAAAGCAGCCGCAACCGTGGAGGAAGCAGCGAAGATCGCCAGGGAACTCAAGTACCCTGTAATGGTGCGAATCGCTTTTGCCCTGGGTGGTCTGGGCTCCGGGGTTTGCAGAACGGAGCGAGAACTTCGCAGCCTGGCAGGCAAAGCGCTTTCCCACACTTCACAAATCCTGGTGGAAGAATACCTGGAGGGATGGAAGGAAATAGAATACGAGGTGATGCGGGACAGCTTTGACAACTGCATCACGGTCTGCAATATGGAAAACTTCGATCCCATGGGCATTCACACCGGCGAGAGCATTGTCGTTGCTCCCAGCCAGACCCTTTCCAACCGGGAATATCATCTGCTGCGGGAAGTGGCGATTCGAGTGATCCGCCATCTGGGAATTGTCGGGGAGTGCAATATTCAGTATGCGCTGAGTCCGAACTCAGAGGATTACCGGATTATCGAGGTGAATGCGCGGCTGTCGCGAAGCTCTGCCCTGGCCTCCAAAGCCACCGGTTATCCGCTGGCATTTATCGCGGCAAAACTGGCCCTGGGATACGGTCTGCACGAACTGCCAAACTCCATTACCAAAGTCACCAAAGCTTTCTTTGAACCGGCGCTGGACTACGTGGTGGTCAAAATGCCCCGCTGGGACCTGAAAAAATTCCGCAGGGTTTCCCGGCAGATCGGCTCGGGAATGAAATCGGTGGGCGAAGTGATGGCCATCGGGCGAAAATTTGAAGAAGCCATGCAGAAAGCGCTGCGCATGCTGGAAATCGGCGTGCACGGCCTGGTGGCCAACAACGATTTTCATTTCGAGAATATTGAAAAAGAATTGAAAGAACCCACCGAGGAACGGATTTTTGCTGTCGTTCAGGCGATCCGTCAGGGCCACTCCGTGGAAAAAATCCATGAACTGTCTCATATTGATCCCTGGTTTCTCTATAAAATAGAGCAGGTGGTTAATATCGGAAACAGGCTGCAGGTAAATGAAAATGAGGAAATTGCCAAAGACGATCTGCAATTGGCAAAACAGGCTGGCTTTTCCGATAAGCAGATTGCCAATCTCACCGGAAAAACACAGAAACAGATCAGGGAGCTGCGGCAAATTCATAATCTGCATCCCGTCGTGAAACAGATTGATACCCTGGGAGCTGAGTATCCGGCCCGGACAAACTACCTGTATCTCACCTATAACGGCAGTGAAGACGACCTGAAATTCGAAGAAGACAAGTCGGTTATCATCCTCGGTTCGGGTTCCTACCGGATTGGGAGTTCGGTGGAGTTCGACTGGTGTGCAGTCAACGCCGGAATGACCCTGCGAAAAACCGGTTACCATACGGTCATGATTAATTATAATCCAGAAACCGTAAGCACCGATTATGATGAGTTCGATAAGCTGTTTTTTGATGAAATCCGTCTTGAAACGGTGCTGGAAATTTACGCCAAACTCGGGGCGATGGGAATCATCATCGCCATGGGCGGGCAGGTGCCGAATAATCTGGCCATGGAGCTGCAGGAAGCGGGAGTTAAAATCCTGGGCACCTCTGCTGCCAGTATTGATCAGGCCGAGAACCGCCGCAAATTCTCCGCCTTGCTGGATGAATTGGGGATCGATCAACCGGTCTGGAATGAATTGACTTCCCAGCAGGACGCCCACAACTTTCCTGCGGAGGTCGGCTATCCGGTGCTGGTACGTCCTTCCTATGTGCTGAGCGGTGCGGCCATGGCGGTGGCCTCCAATGACAGTGAGCTTTCGCGATATCTGCAGCGGGCGGTGGATATTTCCCCGGAATATCCGACAGTGATCAGCAAATTCATGGTCAATGCCAAAGAGATTGAAATGGATGCAGTGGCCCAGAACGGGCAGATCATGATACACGCCATTTCGGAACACGTGGAAAATGCGGGCGTTCACTCCGGCGATGCCACACTGGTCCTGCCGCCGCAGAGAACATATCTGGAAACCATCCGGCAAATCCGGCATGTTTCCCAAAAGATTGCCGCCGCGCTGCAGATCAACGGACCATTCAACATTCAATTCATTGCCAAACAAAATGAAGTGAAGGTAATAGAATGCAATTTGCGGGCTTCCCGCAGTTTCCCTTTCGTTTCGAAAATACTGAAGAAAAATTTTATCGACATTGCCACCCGGGTGATCATGGGTCAGCGGTTCGATCCGGTTGAAAACAATCTTTTTGAATTCAATTACGTGGGCGTGAAAGCGCCCCAATTCTCTTTCACCCGGCTGGAAGGCGCGGACCCGACGCTGGGCGTGGAAATGGCTTCTACCGGTGAGGTGGGCTGCCTGGGAAAGGATTTCGACGAGGCTTTTTTGAAGGCCCTTATTGCGGTCGGTTTCAGACTTCCTATCAAAACCATCCTTCTTTCCACTGGTTCTATTGAATCGAAGGCTGAATTCCTGGAAGCAACCCGCATGTTTATGGACCTGGGCATAAAATTCTATGCGACCCGCGGCACCGCCCGGTTCATGCAGAGCAACGGTATTCCGGCAGAAGTGCTGCACTGGCCGCTGGAAAAGCGCAGGCCGGGCACTGTTCAATATCTGAAAGAGAAGAGAATCGATCTGGTGATCAACATTCCCAAGAATTATCAGGAAGAAGAGCTGACCAACGATTACATCATCCGCCGCACCGCGGCAGATTATAACATACCTTTGATCACCAACCGGCAATTCGCCATGCGTTTTGCTGAGGCGCTCTCGCGGGTCAGTTTGGAAGACCTGCAGATTAAAAGCTGGAAAGAATACCGATAGTCACTTTCAATTTCGCCAATCCGTACAGCTAAACAGATTTCTCAGGTTCGGGGAAAGCGGGCCGCTTAAAATTCAGGCCTGGTCGGGATTATTCCATGAATTTCGGACGGTGAATCACCTCAATATTATGGAATTGGGAATCTCTTGATTTCATTTGCATTCTCCTGCTATATTTGATGATTCTTTATGAGGATAACAGATTGAAAACCCGACCATACTTTAAAAAATTTCTCAGGGTATTCCTGACCAGTCTGGTGTATATCCTCTTTTTTCTGGTATGGTATTTCGTCCTGGAGATTTTACTGGGAATACGCCACCCGGCGCCGGCTCTCTTTATCACGCTCATGATCACCATCTATTTTCATGAACAAACCACCTATATCATCCGTGATTTCATCGATAAAACGTTCTACCGCAGAATCTACGCCGTCAATCGCTCCCTCAACAATTTCAATGTCGAGCTGAATTCCACACTTGATTACCAGACCCTGATCAGGAAATTCATTCAATTTCTGAAAACGACTTTTCCTGAAAATTCATGGGCTTTCTATCTGCGCTGGGGCGAAGATTATGAACTCTTCGAACAAAACCGCATCGAGGAAAAAATTTCGAAACTTTTCAAACTTCCTACAAATGCCATACTGGACAAGATACTGAAAGAGGAGATCGATTTTCATTCTCTCTCCAGACTGCGGCAAAAGAGCGGGAATTTTAAAAAGATATTCAGAGACCTCCCGGAAACAAACGATTTCTACTACTTTTATCCGCTGAAAAGCTATAAGGGATATGTTGGATTTCTGCTTTTGGGGCGGAATTTCAACTACTACCTGCATTTCTGGGAACTGAAGAAGATGATAATGCGGATTCTGAACAAAACCGCTGATGTGCTGGAAAACTCGCAGCTCTATTCGGAAGTGAACAGAAAGTCGCTGCAAAATCATCTTTTGCTGGAAATCGGCAAAAAAATTTCCGCAATCCTGCACCTGAATGATGTGCTTGAAACCATAATTGATTCGGTCCATCAGTTGGTCAGCTCGGACGCCGCCGGAATTTTTCTGATCGATGAACAAAACAATGTCCTGCGCAGGATGGTCACCCGGGGCTATAACACAGACCTGCTCGACAAGCTGTCCCTCAAACTGGATTTGGGCAGCTACGGATGGGTCATCCGCAATAAAAAACCAAGCATCATCAATGATGTATCGGCCGATGCTTATTACTATCCCGTCCGTCGGGCAACCCGTTCCCAGCTCACCGTTCCCCTGCTGAACGGTGAAGAAGTTAAAGGCGTGATGGCGCTGGAGAGCAACCGGATCAATCATTTCACTCCGGCGGATCTGGAGCTTCTCATGACTTTCGCCAGCCAGGCGGTCATAGCCATTGAAAATGCGCAACTCTATGAAGAATCGCTACAGAAAAAAAGGCTGGAGAGCGAGCTGATTGTTGCCTCCAAAGTTCAGAAAGCGCTTCTCCCGGACCGACCGCCTCATTTCAAAGGATTAAAAATCGGGACAGTTAATATACCGTCCTTGATTGTGGGGGGAGATTTTTTTGATATCTTCCGTTTCAGTGAGACCAGGCTGGCTGTGGCAATCGGAGATGTTTCGGGCAAAGGCGCGCCGGCCTCCATACTCATGGCCATGCTTTATGCAGGTTTCAAAAGCCTGCTGAAAGAAATCTATCCCGTGGTAGAGATTGTGGCGCGGCTAAATAATCTGTTCACCGAAACTACTGCCGAGGGATATTTTGCCACCTTCGTTTTCGGCATAATTGACAAAAGCAGGAATGAGTTTACCTATACAAATGCCGGACATAATGCCCCCATTCTGCTGCGCAGGGATCATTCGGTCGAAAGACTTACAATCGGCGGCATTGTGCTCGGCTTTCTCGGAAACCAGGAGTATCGTCAGGAAACCGTAAGATTGCAGTCCGGCGATTATCTGGTTTTCTTCACAGACGGCGTCACCGAAATAAAAAATAGCCAGGGTCAGGAATTCGGAGATGACCGGTTGATAAAATTCATCCTGGACAATTACGGAAAAAAACCTTCAGAAATTCAGACACTTTTGCTGAAAGAAATTCGTAAATTCAGTGCCCAGCGGGAGCTCTCGGACGACGTCACGCTGATCATTATAAATGTTGAATAAATGGATGCCAGACTTATTAAGGTATATCGAATGGTTCGACGGAAACTATCAAGCGAAGGGATACCCACAGAGATGCGCATGGAAATGGATATTGCGGGACGCTGGAAACGATTCAAATTATTTGATCGAAATTTGGCAATATACGGACTAATTTTATCACTTGTAATTCTTGTATTTCAGGGCAATCTGAATTATTGGTATATATTCTTCTTTGGCCACCTTTTCCTGGTCGGCGCCCTGTTTTTCATCATTCCCTGGCTGGACAAACAAACCAAACCGGTTTTGCGTTTTCTGAGGGACTGGTATATCATCCTGATTCTCCCCTTTCTCTATTCCGATGTTGGATTCTTCCTGCATCTCGTTACATACCGGGAATTTGATCCGTTTATCATCCACATGGACAAATGGATTTTCGGAGTCCTGCCAAATGTCTGGATACAAAACTATGTCAATCCGCAACTGACAGAGTTTATGCAGATTTCCTACAGCATTTACTGGTTTACCATTCCGCTGGGCGGCGCCATATTCTATTTCAGCAAACAGCCCCGCTTGTTTGAAAAACTTCTTTATTATGTCACCTTCACATTTTTCTTTTCCTATCTGGTTTTCATTTTTTTCCCGGTTGCGGGTCCCCGTTTTTATATCGCCGGGCAGATACACGCCTCCTATCATTCGCTGTTCTTCGGAAATATTTTGCGGCACTTCGTCCAGAATGTCGGATTCCGCGGCGGGGCGTTCCCCAGCTCCCATGTCGGGGTGGCGGTTACCATTCTGATCTTTATGTGGAAATTCAAACCCAAAACGGCAATGTTTGTTTTCCTTCCCATGGTTCTTGCACTTTCCGCCGCTACGGTGTACGGACAATACCACTATTTTACAGATGTGATTGCCGGACTTCTCATGGGCATCGTCATTGGCGGATGGGCAATTCTTCATACGCCCAAATCATTGATGAGTCAATCCCGGGAAAAGCGGTCTCTAAAACTTTGACAATTTCCCATAAAAGCCTCTTCCGAGCTGTCGATTTTCATCATTTCTTCATCAAAGAGTTTAAATTTCCTGCACAATTAAAATAAAATCAATTTTGTACGGGAGGTTTCTCATGTTCAGAAAATTATATGCAATTTCAATTCTGATGATGGTGTTGTTTCTGGCTATATCTGCTTTCGCGGAAGAGGGAATGTGGCCCCTCAATCAACTCAATGCATTGGATTGGCAAAAGCTGCAGGCCGAAGGAATGCAATTGACGCCGGCTGAAGTTCAGACAATGCAGGAGGCGGTAGTGCTGATAGACGGCGGGACCGGTGAATTCGTTTCTTCAAAAGGATTGATTCTCACCAACCACCATGTGGCTTTTAATGCAATACAATATGCAAGTAACGTGGAGCACAATTATATCCAAACCGGGTTTTACGCAAAAACCCGGGAAGAGGAAATTTCGGTTCCCACCTATGACGTTAGGGTACCAGAGTCGGTCAAGGACGTCACTCAGCAGGTGCTGTCAGTAGTGAAAAAGGGAATGACCCCTCTGGAAAAACAGAAGGCAATCGACAGAAAAAAGCAGGAGATTGAGGAAAAGGCCGAAAAGAATGAATTCACGGATGCCAGGGTGGTGGATATGTACAGCGGACTGAAGTATTTTCTCTTCACCTACAAGAAATTTAAAGATGTGCGCCTAGTGTATGCGCCTCCGCTCAACATTGGAGACTATGGAGGCGAGATAGACAACTGGATGTGGCCCCGCCAGACCGGCGATTTCTCAATTTTCAGGGTTTATGCCTCACCCAAAGGACAGCCGGCAAACTATTCAAAGAATAATGTGCCCTATGTGCCTTCAAAATATTTGCCCATTTCCCGGACCGGTCCCAAAAGCAACAGTTTCACCTTTGTGCTGGGTTATCCCGGTACCACCTACCGCTACCGGACCTCCTATTCGCTGGAATTTAACCAGTACATCGGATATCCCACACGGATTGAGATATATACGGCAGCGCTGGATGTTTTGAACGCCGAATCGCAGAAAGATCCGGAAAATGCCATCAAACTATCCGGTTTTATTAAAGGACTGAACAATGCGCTCAAAAACAATCAGGGGATGCTGAACGGTTTCAAACGCTTTCACCTGGTTGACATGAAAAAGCAGGATGAAAAAGAATTTGTGAAATACATAAACAGCAGTCCGGATTTGCAGAAGAAATACGGAGATGTGCTGAATCAAATCGGGGACCAGTACGCTGATATTCAGTTGACTGCCCGCAGGGATGCCTGGATCCGTTTTTTCAGATTCATCGATCTGCCCAATACTGTCTATCAGGCCTATCGTTATGCAATGGAACGAGAGAAACCAAAAGCGGAGCGAAATCCCGAATATTCAAAGAAAAACATGGAAGAAATGCTGGAATCCCTGAAATATGAAGAGAAGGATTATGTGCCGATAGCCGACAAGGAACTGCTCAAAACTTTTCTTATTAACATGGCCCAACTACCGGCCGGACAACAGGTAAAATTCATAGAAGCGATTGTCGGGAATCAGACCGGCAGTGCCATGAAAAAAACGGTCGAAAGCTACGTTGACAATCTGTACGCAAATACCCAATATAAGACGCCGGCCCAGGTCGAGCCTTTGTTCAGTGAAAAATTGAAACAGCTCAAGGCAGACAGCGATCCAATGATTCAGTTTATCGGGCAGATAGCCGATGAAATGGTGAAGATAAGTGATCAAACCAGGGAATTTAACGCCAACATAATGGACCTGCGTTCACAATTCATGGAAGCAATGCTCCAGTGGAAAGGGAATCACCTGTATCCCGATGCAAACCGTACCCTGCGCTTCACCTACGGCACCGTCCGGGGATACAGTCCCAGAAATGCGGTAGAATATCTGCCGTTCACGACCCTGGAAGGCATGGTTCAGAAAAATACCGGCGAGGAGCCGTTCAATGCCCCGCAGAAATTGATCCAATTGGAGAAAACGAAAGATTTCGGACCATATGAAGATCCTTCTTTAAAGGACGTTCCTGTTGATTTTCTGTGCACAACGGATATAACGGGGGGCAATTCCGGCAGTCCGGTAATCAACGGCAAAGGGCAGCTCATCGGAATCGCCTTCGACGGCAATTACGAATCCATCAGCAGCGATTACATTTTTCTTCCGGCGGTTACCAGAACCATCGCGGTGGATAGTGATTATGTGCTTTTCATACTTGATAAATATTCAAATGCGCAGAATCTGCTGAATGAACTGGATATCGTCAAATAGTCTGTCAGCTTCATTTTACATGAAATGAAACTTTCTTCAGATTTTTCATTCAATTGGCCCGGGAGTTCACAGGACGAAAAACCAATGAATCCCGGGTTTTCTTCTATGTTTTCCTCATTCACTTTCTAAGGGTAATCTCTCTTTCTTCGGGTGCGCCGATACCGAGAGGTTACCTTACTTCTTGACAAATTACCCGGAAATAATTATATTTTTTCTCCGTGTTTTTTAAGGAAAGAGGATACTATCAACATAGCCGATTACTATTTGACGGTGGAGGACATTCGCCGGGTTGAAACCAAGGTTAAGGGATCACAATTTATCGGAACTCTTTCCCCTGCCGAAAACGAAACGGATGCGGAAAAATTTCTGGAATCGATCCGAAAAGAATTCCATAATGCCACCCACAACTGCTTTGCTTATCGCGTTGATGAAAGTGTTTTTCGCTATTCAGATGACGGGGAGCCTTCCGGCACCGCCGGACGCCCCATTCTATCCATGATCGATAAATATCATCTAATAAAGGTTGTTATGGTAGTGACCCGCTACTTCGGAGGCACCAAACTTGGTACCGGCGGCCTTATTCGGGCCTACAGCGAGTGCGCCGAGGAGGCGGTTAAAGGCAGCAGAATTAGGAAGAAATTGATCTATGAGCAGCTCAGGATCTCCTACCCTTTTGAGATGATTAACAAGGTGCAGCACCTGGTACAAAAATATGAGGCGCGCATTCAGGATGATGCATCGCCCGAAGGAATGGTATCGGTTATCGGCATTGCGCCTTCCAGAATCGAAGAGTTCAAAACAGAGCTTATTTCGGCTACCGCCGGAAAGGCAGAATTTTTAGAGAACAATGAATATATCGGTTGAAAATGTTTCCAAGGCTTTCCGGACGACGTTCGTGGTCAGGGATTTGTCCTTTACCATCGAGCCGGGCCAGATACTGGGTCTGCTTGGCCCTAACGGAGCAGGAAAAACCACTACCCTGCGCATGATTCTGGACATTCTGCGGCCGGATGAAGGAAAAATCAATTTCGATGGCAAGCAGATCAATCGAAATGTGCGCAACAGGATCGGCTACCTGCCGGAAGAGCGCGGGATTTACCAGAAATACAAAGTGATCGATGTCCTGCTGTATCTGGGACGCCTCAAAAATTTGTCCAGGCGAATGAGCCATGTAGAGGCCGTACGGCATCTGGACCGTTTCGACATGATTGAGTACCTGGAGCAGCCGGTATCGAACCTTTCAAAGGGTTTACAGCAGAAATTGCAGCTTTTGATTTCTCTCCTCCACAATCCGGACATCATCATTCTGGACGAACCATTCTGGGGGCTCGATCCATTCAATCAGCAAGTGATCCGTGAAAAAATCAAAGCGCTCAGAAATGAAGGCAAAACTATTTTGCTGTCCACGCACCAGTTATCCGAGGCCGAGGCCCTGTGTGATTATTTTGTGCTAATCGACCATGGAGAGGACGTTCTGAGGGGAAGCCTGGAAGAAATCAGGAAGAATTTCCGGGAAAATATTATCATTGTGGAATCGCCGCAAAATCTCAAGGCCCTTCAGGAACTGCCCGATCTGCAGAAAATTGTGCTCGAAGATTCACGGGCACTGCTCTATGTGGACGAAAATGCGCCTGTGGATCTCCTTCTTAAGGAAATCGTCAGTTCCGTAAACATAACCCGCTTCGAGCTCAGCAAACCCAGTCTGAACGATATATTTCTCAAAATAATCAAGAACAGTAAATCATGAAAAAATTCTTCATCATTACTCTCTGGGAATTCTTCAGGCATTTCAAATCCCGCAGTTTTCTTCTGGCAACTTTTGTTTCCCCTGTTTTGCTGGCCCTTATTATTTTGGTACCCACTCTTTTTCTGGATAATCCAACCAGCGAGCAGCCCCGTATCATTGGCTGCATGGAATTCGATTCTTCAAATGTGTGTCCCGAAATCCAGAAAAGATTCATCGAGCTCAAAGAAAACACCCAGAACAAATCAGTTCTCCAATTAGTCCCCATTAAACCGGACACCTCGCTCTTTCTGCAAAGGCGTTTCCTTAAGGTCGCCTCCCTTAAAACGGAACTGGACAGCCTGAATGATTCTTACAACCAGATCAAAGAAAGACGAAAATATATATTTCAGAAACCCAAGACCCGGAGCCGCGAACAACTGCTGAAGCAAACCTATGAAGAATTGATTCGGACTCGCGAATCTCGGGACTTGACGCAGCTTGAATATGAAAAAACCAAAACCGAGAGTGATTCCATTTGGCGAAGGGAAATGATCTACAAAGCAGATAACATGCTCCGGGATAACCTGCTGGAAGGTTATCTTTTGATCGACCCTCAGGAATTTTACGGCGGTGTTGTGGAATTCCATTCTCTTTTGCCTTCAAATTTTCTGCAGATCGAAGCAGTGCGGCAGGCAGTACAGGTCGTTATTGTGGAAGCGCGCATGAAGCAGGATAATATTCGTGTGGATAAGATCCAGGAATGGCTCAGCCCGGTCCAATTGCGGGAGATTCAATTGCATGGTGAAGATAAACAAGAATTCGATTTTATGATCACCTATCTGGGCCCCATCATTGTTGTTCTTTTTCTGTTTATAAGCATTTTCACTTCCAGCGGCTTCTTATTCAGCGGTGTGCTGCAGGAAAAAACCAACCGGGTGATCGAAGTGCTGCTCTCCTCGGTAAATCACTATCAGCTGATTGCCGGAAAAATATTCGGACTTGGCATCCTGGGAATATTCCAGATTTTTATCTGGTTTTTGTTTACCGGAGTCCTGATCGTATTTAATGTCTTAAAACCCAGTGAAATTGGTTTTTTGACTCTGAGAAACGCCGGCCTGTTTGTGACTTATTTTATTCTGGGCTACCTGTTCTTTGCCTCTATTTTTGTTGGTATTGGTTCACTCTTCTCCAATGAGGAAGACGCGCACAACCTGAACCAGTTTATGCGCATGCTGTCCATTTTTCCCATCGTGCTTGCGGTACTGGTGCTGGAAACGCCCAATTCTCTTCTGGTACGCATTCTCTCTTTTATTCCTCCCCTCACGCCAACCTTCATGATTCTGCGAACGCCCTTGGGTAATCCCCCGGCCATCGATTTTTATATTTCAATCGGAATCATGGTAGTGTCCATCATTATCAGCGTCTTTTTTGCCGGTAAATTGTTCAAAGTGGGAAGTTTATTATATGGGAAGAAGCCATCCCTGCGCGAGATTTTCTCGCTGATGTTCAGCCGTTGAAATAAAAATGCCCTGATATATTTCAGGGCGTCTGCGTGTGCATTCATTTTTTCTAAAATGTGGCGAGAGCAGATCAAACCGCTCCCGCCACAAAAGTCGAGCTTTCTTCCGGGAGGAAATCGTTTTATTCCTTTTCTGCATCGTCCTCTTCGTTATTCGAATCCTCCTCTTCATTCGGGGAAATGGTCTCGTTATCCTCTCCGGACTTTTCTTCGGTTCCCGCATTCGTTTCGCTCTCCCCTTCCTCCTCCTCTTCCTCTTTTAATTCCTCATCTTCCCGCTCCAGCAGACTCTCCTTTTCCTGCTTCTGATAGAGAATAATATAGATCAGGGTCAATCCCGCATTCCCAATTGCTTCTCCGTAGGCCAAAACCGATCCGCCAATGAAAATCAGAAAAATTGCCAGCATATAGGAAGAAATGGCGTACGTTGCCGGAACGGACGGTGGAGCGGCATGGTGATGAATCAGATAGACCCAATTTCCGACGTCTCCCAGGATGGAATGAATCCACCCGTAGACTGCGGGTATTGCCTGATCGATGATATAAAGGGCATAGCTCTGAATCACCAGGATTTTTTCTCCCATTCCTAGTGAAAACAGCCAGATGAATATCCAGTAAGATATCTTCAGAGCAGCAGCGAACAGAAAGATGCCAACCGCTTCCAGAACGATTACCATCGCCCCGTACACTACGATCCGCCAGGGCTGATTGAACGAGATGCTGAATGACTGAAAAACGCCTCCCAGCGCGTCTTCGTCAGAAGTTGCAATGATGGCGGGAACAAAGAAACCAGCCACGCCGAAAACAATAATAATGAAAAATAACAGAACGGCAGAAAGTACATAGGGAATAGTCAGGAAGGTTGTGCCAAGCTCGCCCACATAGGGTATCTGGCCGATCAGCCCCATGATAATTGCCGCAACCACAAAAAAAGCTATCATAAAAATGAAAGTGACCATGGCACCCAAAACAGAAATCCATTTTTTCAGGGCAAACTTAAATGCCTGCGTCCAGGTGTAGAACAGCTCTTCACGGAGCACCATATAAACCGCCCGCGATACTGCTGTGTTTGTCATGAGAATAATGGCAAGAGATATGATCACCCCGATCACGTAGATGATCCAGGCATACCAGGGAATACCCGACGCAAAAACACAAGGCAGCAATCCAAATTTAAACCAGATGGAGCCCAGACTATGTCCCCCGGCCAGCAGAGCTACATAGGTCAATACCAGATAAACAATATAGGACGCCAGAAGTCCCAGCCCGTTAATCCAGATTCGCTGCAAACTGAAACCGATTCGGGCAGCGCGGAAAATATCCTTGAAATTGTAATGCATACCTTTCATAGTGCCTCCTCTTAATTACCAGGATAATAATAATTAAATAAAGCAGTTGTAATTTTAAGAAAGTTTAAGATTTTTGTCAATAATGAAGGTGCTGATGATATCAATTCCGGAAAATTTTCTTCTCTATAATCTCAATTTGCAGAATTCTCCCGGCACCATTCCAAAACATTTTTGATTATATATACTCCGTAAAATTTTTCAAAATATCGGTGAGGGGCGGCATTTGCAATTGCCGCATTTTTATCCCGGCCGACTCAAAAATCTTAACAGAAGCAAGATGAAAATCCTTATCCCGATGTTTATCTGAAATATAGATGACTTCTTCTATTTCTTTCTGAGCGATCTGCTTTGCGCATTCATTGCAGGGAAAAAGAGTGGCATAAATCCGGCAACCCTCCAGATTACTTGTGGTCGAATTCAAAATGGCGTTGGCTTCCGCGTGTACCACGTACGGATATTTGGTCTGCAGCCAGTCGCCTTCCCGTTCCCAACTAAACATCGTTTCATCAATTCCGGCTACAAACCCGTTGTATCCTGTTCCCACAATTCGGTTCTTCCGATTGACAATGACCGCACCAACCTTGCTGCTGGGGTCCTTTGAACGAAGTGAAGTGAAGACCGCAATCCCCATAAAATATTCATCCCAGCTCAGATAAATATTCTTCATGAGCCATCCTCGTATTTTTAAGTAAAATAACGCTTTATTCCCTGAATAGAAACCCTTTTTTCCACTGAATATTATTTATTGGTAATTGGCTTTTCCTGAACCGCGCGCATCAAATCAGTTGGTTTTAGTAAACTTTGGCCGCTTAAATTTTGATGCTTGAAATAGCGGTTTCGTCCAACTAACTTTATAAGTTGTTGATGAACAGGAAAATATATCATGGCCCGAAACGTCTATCGATTCAAAGGAAATTTTAAAAGCATTTTATTCATCGTGGCCGTTTTTTTGATATTGGGATTTCTCTATTACACGCAAACTCTTGTCAATTCTCTGGAAAAACAGTCCCGTGAATTTCTTAATTTCCGCATCAAAATATTTGAAAAGAACATCAACTCGGATGAAAATCAGGATCTGAGTTTTTTCTTCAACGAAGTGATCCAGCAGGCGGATTACCCCATCATTTATACCACATCCGACGGCGAACCCGCCGATTGGAAGAATATTGATATCCCCCGTATCACCAGACGGCCGCTTCCCCCGGATACGCTTAAAATGCTGGAAAAAATGATAAAGTCGTTTGATAAGATCAATCCGCCCATCCCCATCTCATATCAGGGGACGGTATTAGGTTACTATCATTACGGTCAGTCCCATATCATTCAAAAACTGCGCTGGCTGCCATATATCGAGATACTTGTGGTGGCCCTGTTTATACTCATCGGATATTCAGGATTCAGTTCCATTAAAAAGAGCGAGGAGCGTTTTATCTGGGTGGGAATGGCCAAGGAAACCGCCCATCAATTGGGCACGCCGTTATCCTCTCTTATCGGCTGGACCGAATATATTAAATCCTCCCCGGAGAGAGTCATTGACATTATTCCCGATATCGAAAGAGACTTGGGTCGATTGCAGAAAGTAACCAACCGTTTTTCGCAAATTGGCTCGGTACCGGAATTTCAGGAGGAAAATCTCAACGCCATCCTTGATGAACTCATTCAATACTTTGAAAGACGCCTCCCCAAAGGCAACAACAAAATTTCCATACAGGCGGATGTCAATCCCCACATTCCGCCGCTGCTCATCAACCGGGACCTCTTTTCATGGGTCCTGGAAAATCTGATCAAAAATGCGCTGGATGCCATGGAAGGAAACGGAGGCAGCATCTCCATTCGTGCGGATTATCTGAGCAAAGAAAAAATATATATTGATGTTCAGGATACCGGGAAAGGAATTTCGGGAAAGGAAAGAAAAAATATATTCAAACCGGGTTACAGCAGCAAAAAGCGCGGATGGGGCCTGGGCCTGAGTCTGGTGAAAAGAATTATAGAGGAATATCACGGGGGCTCAATTCGGTTGAAAGATTCCCAGGCTGGAGCCGGATCAACGTTCCGGATTATTCTGGATATACGGAAGGCATAACTTTCGGGGAATTCTATTCCCGCTGGCGAACGCTAAAATTGCAGCCCCTCATGATTCAGAAGCCACTTCTTAATATGAATGCCTCCCGAATACCCGCCAATTGAACCGTCCTTTTGAATCACCCTGTGGCAGGGAACAAGGATCGGTACCGGATTGCGGCCATTTGCATTGCCCACTGCCCGCATCGCCTGAGGATTATCCACCGCTTCCGCCAACTGCTGGTAACTTATGGCCGTCCCGAAGGGAATCCGGCATAACTGCTCCCACACCCTTAACTGGAAAGCGGTTCCCTCCAAATCAAGAGGAACATCAAATTCTCTGAGATATCCGTTAAAATATAATTCCAGTTGTCTGCAGGCAAGTCGGGTTGGCTCATTGCCAGAGTTCCAGTGCAGGGTTGAATTTTTGGTAATATTCTCGAGGAGAAGGTCACCCGCCGCTTCTTTCCAGGTTAGCCTCACCACCCCCTTTTCAGTGGCAAAAACGGACAATCGTCCCAGAGGTGAGTCAATTTCTGAGTGATAAACTTGTGCTTTCATATTTTGCTCTGTTGAAATCTTAAAAATTGAAAATTCATGAAACCACAATCCATTCTGTGAATTAAAAGAGATGTAAATATTACCTCATATTTACCTCCATCAAAAGAGGCGGATGCACGGGATGTGTGTCTGCCTCTTTTCTTAATGTTCCTTGAAAATCTTCTCGCCGGCACGGACCGGGAACGGCAGATGGTTTTCATCGGGTGGAATGGCACAGGTGTAGCGCGGGTTGTATGCGCAATAGGGATTATAAGCCAGGTTGAAATCAACCACGTACTGGTTTTCCGGATTTTCAGTTAAATCGATATATCGTCCGGCGCCATAGGTCTCCTGGCCCGTAGTCTGGTCAGTGAATCCCAGAAACAGATATTCGTTCAGTTCCGGTTTGTCACGCAGGATCTTATAAATCTGCAGCCGATATTCTTTGTCTTCATAGGTGAATGGGAAATAACCATATTTCAGGGAAGGCCTCAAATCCCCTTTTGTCCCGATGATGGTATCCAGAATGGTTGAATCATATTTTACAATGGGGCCTTCAAATCTAAGAGAAAGATCGATCGGATAATACTTTAATCCCTCAAAATGATTCTTATCTTCCGACAGCAACGGTGACCATTCAGCGGCGCGGAAAGCGCTGTCCTTTTCAGCCCGTTCTCTCTCGATCTGAGTGATAATTGCTTTCTGCTCCGGGCTATACTTTTTACTTTGGCAGGCCACAAAACTTAATATTAATACTAAAATAAAGATTGCCGGATAAAATTTTTTCCTCATCAGCGCCTTTCGTATTTGTTTTAAAATATATAGTCCGGATTGAAAATCACTGCTTATTTGACTATCACTGCGGTGCCGCTGGCAGAGACCATCAGCATCCCTTCCCGGACCACCTCATAATCCAGATCCACGCCGACGATAGCATTGGCCCTCAATCCGGCTGCCTGGTCTTCCATTTCCTTCAGCGCGACCTGGCGGGCATCAGCCAGTTTGGTTTCATAAGCATCAGACCGGCCGCCCACAATATCCGTGATGCTGGCAAATATATCACGAACCACATTCGCGCCCATGATTGCTTCGCCCGTAACTATACCTTTGTATTCCAGAATCTGCCTTCCTTCAATGGTGGGTGTGGTTGTAACAATCATGACAAATCTCCTCTGTTTTGCATAATAAAGTCCGGCAGCTCCGCAATAGATTTCAATATCTTGTCCGGTCTTATTTTCGATTGTTTCAGCTCAGCCTCCCGAAATTTTCCCGTTCTGACAGTAATTCCCATAAGTCCGGCCTCCTGCGCACCCTGGATATCCGATTCCAGATCGTCTCCGATCATTGCCAGGTTGTCAGGCGGTATTCCAAGGGTATGCGCCGCTTCCAGAAAAAAATCTTTCCTGGGCTTCCCGATTACCAGTGCCCGTTTCCGGGATGCATATTCCAGGGCGGCGACGACCGCCCCTGCATCCATCGTCAAACCTTCACCAGTTTGCCAGTAACGGTTCTTCTGCAGTGCAATAATTTTCGCACCCCGCATGATCAAGCGAAAAGCCGTATTCAACCGCTCAAATGTCAAATCCTGGCCCATATCCCCAATCACAACATATTCCGTATTCCCGGTGGTTATTTTAAAATCCTTGAAATCTTTCACCGCGCTTCCCGAAAGGAGGAGAAAAATATTCTGGGCCCCCTTATTCTTTAGCCAACTAACTGCAGCCAGTGGTGCGGTATGAATCTGGCTCTCATGCACTGAAATCCCCACCCGTTTGAGCTGATGCCAGATGGTGATCCTGTTTTTGCGGGTGGTATTGGTCACCAGAAGATAAGGGAATTGGCTGTCATTCAGGAATTGAATCGTTTCAGCGGCTCCGGGCAGACGCTGGCCGTCAGTGATGAGTACACCATCAATATCGATGAGCAATCCCAATATTTGACGTGACATAATTTAAGAACTTTTATCTATGAAAGAATCCCCCGGCGGAATTCTTCTGTCGGGGGATCGGAATTTTTAGGCTTGTGCTTCTTCTGCTACAGGTGATTCTGCTTGGTCTTTCGGGTGAGGTATTCTGACGACGAATGAGTTAGTCGGGCATTTTTCAACCGCCAAATCGAAATCCTCCCAGTCCGCCGGAATGACCGGCAGGTTGTTTTCCATGAGCAGCTTTTCTGAGGGTGTGATCTTTGGCTTGGTGCATAAGGCGCATCCGATACAACCGACTGAGCATACCTGGCGAACTGCTTTAGCGGCATTCTGATTTACGCAGCCCAAAAAGGTCTTCTGGGAACGCGGCACGAGCTGCATAATCCCCTTGGGGCATTCCTCAACGCAAATGCCGCAGGCAGTGCATTTATCTTCGAACACATAGGGAAGACCATTATCCTGCATCATCATCGCATCAAACGGGCAGGCCTTCACGCAGGATCCATGGCCAAGGCATCCAAATTCGCAGGCCTTGTGACCGCCCTGAATAAGTACTTCAGCATTACAGTCTTCTATTCCCTCATATTTAAATTTATCTTTTGCTATTCCATGGGCACCCTGGCAGCGCACCACTGCGACCATGGGTGTTCCGGCTTCAGCTTCTACTCCCAGGATGTCCGCTATTTTTTTAACGACATCTTCACCGCCCGGCGCGCACAGGCTAATGTTGGCATTCTCATTCACAATCGCTTCTGCGTAATTTGAACATCCCGGAAATCCACAGCCACCGCAATTGGCTTGCGGCAAGAATTCATTTATTTTTTCTATACGCGGATCTTTTTCCACGTAAAAAATTCGGGAAGCAAATGCCAAAATAGCCCCAAAGAGCAGCCCTAAACCACCTAAAGTTATGAGAGAAGAAAAAACTTGAACATTCACTTTCTTACCTTCCTTTCTTAAAAACCTGCGAAAAAATACGCATAGCGGTATTTTATGTCAAGAAAATAGATATTTTATTAGAGTATACCTTTGTAATTCCTAAAGTTTCCCCATTCTTTATTTTAAGTCACAGCTTAATATTTAGAAAAATATTTCGACTATTATATAAGAATAAAGGATTTAATTATGGTTTTTGGTGGAAATAAATTCGAATTAGACGAAAATCTGGATGTCTATCTGGAAAAGGAAGTGCACTGTCCGGTCTGCGGCAGAAAATCAGCGCATGTTCACCTTAAAGATGAGGCGCTGTCTATCGATGAAAAACAGGATGACAGCTTTATCAGCCGGTTTCGATGGACAGATCCGTTTCTGGAGCATTTTCATCCATATTATTTCCATTTCTGGCACTGCATTTTTTGCGGCTTTACCGGGGAACGCAACGTTTTTTTAAGCTCAAAATCGGCAGACACCAATGAGGATGCCTCCGTCATTAACATCTATCAGCAGAGTGCTGCTTCGGATGAAATCATAAAAATGCTGGGCTCTTATATCCGCTATCCTTACCCGGATTATCCTTCAACCCTCTCGCTGCATCTTTTAGCCATATATATCCAGTTGTTACCAGATGAAAAGCAAATTAATTTTGAAAAAGTTGCCCGTTATTATCACCGTCTTTCCTGGATTTTCCGCCTTGAAAGAGATCGGAAATCCAATGAACAAAAAACCGGTTTTGATGACTTCATGTCAAAATATGAAAACCTCCAGACTTCAATTACCAATTCACTTTCCAATGCCAGTGAAATGAAAAAATGGCTGGAAAAGGAGGCTTCAATTAAACTGCATCACAAAAATGCTGCCTTACAGAACGAGAAAGAAAATTTGCATAACCTTTTTCTCAATATATCCAGAAATCTTAATGATGTATTATCCGGCCTTCATGAATCTTATCAGATCGGCTTAGCATTTAAAAAACAGGCCGGCAATTATCATGGAGAAAAAATCGAATCGCCCTTTTATGAATTTTCCAGCTATGGTGAATATTTGCTTCAGATAAAAGGAATATGGCCCGAAATGCCGGTCAATGAAGATGGCGCTATCCAAAAAGCAATCGAATCCTATCTTAAAATCATTGAGTCGAATTTTTTTGAAGAGAAAAAGCTCAAGACCTTCCGCTTGTATCGAATGGTTGGTTACCTCTATGGCCAGCTCAATGATTTTGAAAAAGAGCTGTTTTATTTAAACAAATTGCTCAGCAAGGCTATCGCGTATCGGGATTTTCTGATCAGCCGTCTGCGCCATTTGGAAATTATCAAGGACGATCGTATAAATGCCGGTGCTATTAAAAGCCACGTTAATAAAACCAATAGTATTATTCATGATGCCACCGAGAGGAAAAAAACTGCATTAGACAAAATCGTGGTGCGGGATAATGAAAAAGCCAAGAATATCTATTATGATAATCAGGACAAAAAACGCGATGAGCTTGCAAAAATGTTGCGTGAGGCCAATATTATGGAAGAAATTATTGAGAAGTTCCTGGAAGCGAATTATGACAAAAAGAGACTCGGAATACTAAAATTCATCAAATTAAATCTATCCGCTATATAAACAATCAATTAAGTTCATTTTCTCGGGCTTCCATTTTGCTTTAAGGAGGTCCGAAGTTATCTTCACTTCGAACCTCCTCAAGATATGCAATATCAGTCATTTCACCTGAAGCCTGGCTACCATCTTCCTTTTCGGTTCCACTGAACATGTCCTTTTTCCAGAAGATGATTTTTGCCTCCAGAACCGGTGCGTATAAAGATTTTCGAATGCCTCTCATACCAAGCCGACAGCATTTCCTTTCCGTATTTAAAAAAGCGATAATAGTGCCGCCTATTCTGATTAGCCTGATATAACTGCTTATAAAACAACTTCATAGGGGCCTCATGATTAATTCTTATCTGAAAGCCTTTTTCCCAATTCAAGCCGGATTTCGAAAT
>JARRQT010000001.1:0-19537 GCA_037381445.1 Calditrichia bacterium | reverse complement strand
TTTTGCCGGCAATAGCCTCCGTAAAATACATGAAGCGGTACTGGGGCCGTATAGAAATATAAAAATCTTCAGAAGTATTTACATCAATTCCGGCGCCCAAAGCAAAATTAAAAGTCAGACGATATTGATTATCACGGGGAAGATTCTGGTACCGAGGATCATTTGTATCTCTGGGAAAATTCATTCCAAACGTGAAACCACCCATTCCGGCAATGTAAGGTCTGAAATTGTCTTCAATATCAGAGGCAAACAGCCTTTTCTTCAGTTCCACATCAAACGGAATAAGAAACAATCGGTTGGGACTATTCAGTTCTATTGGATAGCCTGTATAATAATCGTAGTATGTGATCTGTTTTTCATCCCTCATCATATAGAAATCAACATCCGCACCAATAAAAAACATATTTGGCAGTGCAAAGCGATAATATCCCCCAATCCCAAAACCAGACATGGCAACTGTGATTCCTGCGCCATATTCATTGTAATGGGTTGGCGGAATTTCTTCATAATACTGCGCAAAGCTGGCGATGGGGATAAAAAGCAGGATAACAAATAACATCTGTTTATGCATACATACTCCCTTTAAAACACGGAAGCGAAGGGTTTTCCGCCTCCATAAATCCGAGATCTAAATTGTTAACCAAAAATTTCAGAAAAAGCTCCCCGCTAAATGAGGAGCATATACAACCTAAAACGGCACATCTTCTTCAGGTGCCTGGTCCTGCGTGTTTGGTGCCTCCAAATCCGGAACTTCCGATCCGGTATCTTCCTGGGCAGGACGGCTTCCCTGTGATTCCATAATCTGAAGATCTGTTGCCACAATTTCAGTGGAATACTTCTTCACCCCATTTTGGTCCTGCCATTCGCGGTACTGAATACGCCCCTCGACATATACACGCATCCCTTTGTGCAAATATTGTTTTGCAAATTCCGCCCTGTTTCTCCAAATCTGGACGCGGTGCCAGTCGGTGGTTTCTTTCCAGTTCCCTTCCCGATCTTTAAAGCTCTGATTTGTGGCAAGGTTAAAGTTCGCGACGGCCTCGCCGCTTGGAACATAGCGAACTTCCGGATCTGCGCCAAGACGTCCAATCAAAATCACCTTGTTAACGGTTCCCTTAGACATAAATGATCTCCTTCATTTTGTTTGGGAGTTTTAAAGATTAGTTAAATTTTGAATACTTTTAATTTTAAAATTTGTGAAAAACAAAAACAAGAAAAACGAACTATCAAATCTTCTTTCTCTTTCTCGAATTATTTGAGCCAATCCAGGGGATTCAGCGGTCTGTCATTTCCATAGATCTCAAAATGAAGCTTGGGCCCCTCCAAGGCCCCCTCAACAAATTCATCCTGCCCCACATTGATTTGGCTCATGTGAGCATACACAGAATAATACCCGTCGTTATGGTCGATGATAAGCATATTTCCAAAGCCACTCATATAGGTAATTAAACTTACCACACCAGGGAAGATACAACGAACATCACTGCCCGCCGGAGCCTGAATATCAATACCGGTATTGTTGAGAACTGTTTTTAATTTAGGATTTTTGAATCTGCCAAACTTATGTAGAATTGCACCCTGCACCGGCCAATTAAACTTCTTTTTGTTTTTTGAAAAACTGCCCGAAAGTTTCTCCCATTTGATCTGTGTTTTCGGCTTGAGTTGTCTGCTGGACCGGCTCTTTTCTAAGGAAGCAATTAACTTTCTGAGCTTTTGGTAACTTGCCTTCTTTTCTTTCAAGCTTCGAGAGAGAAGAGACTTGTTCTGGTTAATTTTGCGGATGAGATGTTCTTTGGTGCTGTGCTTATCCCGTAAATTCCGCTCTTCCCTGCTCGCGGACGCCAACAGTTTCTGAACACCATTCATTTCCTGTTTTAGTGTTTGCTCATCGCTATCCAGCTTCATCTTCAGACTCTGCAGTTGCTCATAGGTACTTTTTTCCGCGACCGTCACTTTATGAAAATACCGATAACGCAATAAAGCCTGGTTAAAATTTCCGGCCCCCAACAGCCAATCCAGATGCTTCCCACGTTGGTATTTATATGCAAAAACAACCTGCTGTTTAAATACTTCCTGCAGCGATCCGATTTTATTCTGCAAAGAATCAATTTGGAATTCGAGCTGCATAATTGAATTTTCTTTTACTGATATCTCCCCTTTATAAAGAATTATTTTATCAGTAGTTAATACTATTTGCCTGTCAATATTTTCGATGGATTGGGTTTCTATTTTGAGTTTATCATCTGCTGTTCTCAATTGTTTTTCCAATTTCCCGATTTCTTCCTGAATGGCCTGCAATTTCTGCTGCATCTTAGAAAGATTCTGCGAATCATTCTGAGAAAGGCAAATCTGAATGAATAGTACCCATATTAAAAGAATTGAAAATCGAAAGGTCATCTTATTCTGCATTTTTGATTCTGGTTAGTGAAATGCCCCACAGGTGGGTCGCACCGAGCTCGAAATGATATTGAAAAACATAATTAAGGTTAAACCAGTTCTTTTTGAAGTGCACTCCCAGTGCAGGAACAGAAGGGTATGAGCTAAAACCACTTTGAAGCGAGAAATATGAATTAGCAAGAACATTTACTCCAAAATGCAAAGCGACCGGATGCCAGGCATCCTTTTGTACGGCAAGATAAGTAAAAACATGTTCATCCGCCATAAAAGAAAACCCCCAGCTGGTGACCAAAGGGAGCTCTTCCGCATGATTTCTTATTTTGGGCTGATTTATGTTCTGTACGGAAAAGCCCGTATTCATTGATGGGGAGATTTTGTAAAGCACACCGATATCCAAGCCCAGGGAATTCGCGGTTTCATACTTTTCAGCATGGATTGAATACCAATGAAGATTTGTACCCATTGACAATTTATCATCCAAAAACAGTCTTGACAGGTTAAAAGACAACCGTGACTCCCGAAAAACATTGTTCCCGAAGGATGAAAAAGATACTCCGATCCCATAAGGTGCATACAGATAATTTCCAATAATCCCTGCCTGGACCAATTCTGAAATGGCATATGGACGGGAATATGTCAATCCAACATTGTCGGCTTCCAAGTCCGCAGAAACCGCCGGATTCAAAAGAAAGCCGCTGAAAAACTGAGATGAGGCAATGGAGCTACCAGCCGTACCATTCACGAAAGCATTTGAATTGGAATATTCGAATGCTGCGAACAGGTTCACTGCAAAAATGGATGTAAACAATATGGCTTTCATCAGACATTTTCTGCAAGGACATTAATCCGGTAAGGAAACAGCTTTTCCAGAATTTTATTACGTTCAATTAATAGTGATTCTTTTATGAAACGATTATCAGGATTTTCATCCAGCATAGTCTTATTGTAATTCGTGAGATTTTTCTCGGCAAACAACAAAATTTGTTCCTGCTCCTGTTCCGTCAGGGTATTGAAGCGTTCTTGGTAATACTTTCGTTTTGCAATATTCTTATGATGGTCCCGGATAAATTCTTCCACAAAGTTCTGATAATCAAAAGCCCCTATGGACTGGGAATTGTATTCAAATATGGTTTGTCCATATGATGAAGCTTCCTTCAGGCTCACATTGTTCCGGATATAAGCGTCATATAATTTGTGAGGGAAATTACGCCGCAAAATCTGATATACTTCCTGACTATGCTTTGTGCGAAAATCACACATGGTCATTACCAGTCCCTTAAATTGAAGTGTATGGTTCAATTTTTCTTTCACAGCCTTAAAAGTCTCATATAGCGGTTTAATGGCTTTCATTGGAAAGAACTCCGGTGCCACGACCATGATAAATTCCGTGGATGCCGCCAGGGAATTGACTGAAAACAGTCCCAGGGCCGGCGGACAATCAATTAAAACGAAATCATAATCATTGAGCACAGGCGCAATAGCGTCCCTTAAGAGGAACTCTCTGGACAAAGAATGATAAAGTGTCAACTCCGCCGCAGCCGTATCAAGATTATTGGGAATAACATGCAGGTTCTCATTTCTCTTTATCACCACCTCTTCGAAAGAAGCTTCATTTTGAAAGAGATCCAGAATAGTCTTATCCAAATTTTCTGTATCATAACCAAAATGCTGTGTCATGTTTCCCTGAGGGTCCATATCGATGCAAAGAACCCTAAATCCCTGCTCCGCCAAATATCCGCCGGTATTAACGGTGGTGGTAGTCTTTCCGCAGCCGCCTTTTTGAATAATAAACGATACAACCTGAGCCATCAAATTCAACCTCTAGTTTTGGAGAACTTATAATGTAGTGATTCTTCCGTTTAAATTAATAAAATACCTCAATATTGAAAAGTAAAATCAAGCCGATCCACCCGACATTTAAGAGAAATATAATTCCATACATCCCTCGAATGCCATTAATAAAAATTACGGCTCGCCGGGATCGTCGCGGAAAGCGAAATCGGGATAGATTTTTACAAACAATGTACTGCCTAACCGCCTTGAGAAATCAGAATATTCCACCGGTATTCTAATGATGTCATAGGAATAATTGTATTTTTTTGAAGATTCATATATCTCGGGCAAATCCGACTCCCCTTTCCACAGGAGCAGATAACCGTCGTTTTTGAGCAAAGGCATTGCTAATGGTACCAAAATTTCAGCCGTTGCTACGGCTCTGGCGGTGACGACATTGAATCTGCTCTGCAGCCCATATCTATCTTCATCCATGCCCAGTCTCATATTCAAAGTTTCAGCACTCTCAAGCCCCAGTTCGTCAACAACTTTTTTAAGGAACAGTGTCTTTTTCCGGATGGAATCGACCAGGATCATGTTTAAATCCGGACGTACGATTTTGAGAGGGATACCGGGCAAACCGGACCCACTTCCCAGATCCAAAACAGCAGCCGCAATGGGAATTTCGACCAGATTCGCTGCAACCACACAGGGATAGATATGATGTTCCCATACATTTTCAACATCGGAGCGGGAGATGAGATTGAAACGCTGGTTGAAGGTTTTAATTAAGGAAACATAATGTGTTAGCTGATCGCTCTGAAACTGCGTTAAATCGGGAAAGAATCTTTCAAAAAATTCCGCATACTCCATTTAAGCCTTCTTCTCCTCCACAGAAACTCACAAACCATATGCTTATGCCAAAAACAAAATTTCTGTTTCACGTGAAACAGATTTCAGCTAAATAATGAAAATTTACTCCAGAATAGTTTCACGTGAAACGTCCAGCCCTCTCCTAAAATATTTTTCCAGATATATCATCAAAACAGTTATATCACTATGCCGGACACCCGAGATGCGCATGGCCTGGCCGAGAGAAGCCGGACGGATTTGCATCAACTTTTCGCGGCTTTCCGATGAAATTGATTGGATCGTCGAATAATCAAAGTCCCCCGGGATTTCCTTATGCTCCATTTTTTTAAATTTTTCAACCAACTCTTCCTGTCGGCTTATGTAACCTTCATATTTTGTCATGAACTCCACATGCACCAATTCGTCCCCATGGTATCCATTGGGTTGTCCGGAAATCCTGAGCAAATCTACCAGCTTTACCTCGGGCCTTTTGATAAGCTGCCGCATGGGAATCGTTTGATTTATGGGACTGACACCCAGTTCTTTGGCATAATCATTAAACACTTGCGGATGTATTGAGGTATTATCAACAATTTCGAAAAGCCGGTCAATTTGTTCTTTCTTCTTAAGCATCTTTTCATAAGAAGATGATGGCAGCAACCCAATCCGGCTCCCAACATCCATCAATCGGAGATCGGCGTTGTCATGGCGCAGCAGGAGCCGAAATTCCGCCCGCGAGGTGAACATCCGGTAGGGTTCCAGAATGGTTTTGTTGATCAGATCATCTATCAGAACACCGATGTAAGCCTGTGAGCGATCCAGGATAACCGACTCTCTGTCCAGAATTTTCATGGCAGCATTAATCCCCGCCATCAGTCCCTGGGCGGCCGCCTCTTCATATCCGGAGGTCCCGTTAATCTGACCGGCGAAGTAGAGCCCCTCTACATTTTTTGTTTCCAGCGTGTGCTTAATCTGAAACGATGGGAAAAAATCGTATTCAACCGCATACCCCAGCCGGATGAGCCGAGCATTCTCAAGTCCCGGCACCGCCCGCAGCGCTCTGATTTGCACATCTTCCGGAAGGCTGGTGGAAAAACCATTCACGTAGACTTCAGGATTATCAAATCCTTCCGGTTCCAGAAACAATTGGTGCTGCGTTTTATCGGCGAACCGTACAACCTTGTCTTCAATGGAAGGACAATACCTCGGCCCCACCCCGGTGATCATGCCGGTATACATTGGCGAACGATCCAGGCCGGTCATCAGAATATCATGCGAATTCTGATTCGTGTGCGCAATATGGCAGCTCAACTGTTTTCTTTCCCCCATGACTGTCTGAAAGGAGAAGGGAACCGGGGGATTGTCAGGCGCTTGTTCCTCCACCTTTGAATAATCGATTGAGTCCCGGTGAATTCTGGGAGGAGTTCCGGTCTTTAATCGGCCAGCTTGAAATCCAAGGTCCACCAATTCTTCAGTAAGTCCCCGAACGGGCAATTCCCCGGCCCGCCCGCTCGAGAAGGAATTCAAGCCAATAAAGATTCTGCCATTCAGGAAAGTGCCGCAGGTGAGAACCAACGCCCGGCAGTGCAGGATATTGCTTTGATCCAATACGGCTGCCTCCAGCCGGCCACTGTTAATCTCAAGCCCGGTAACCGAGGCCTGGATTACATCCAGGTTTTCCTGATTCAAAACAGCCTCCTGAGCGGATTTGGAATAGGCGTTTCGATCCGCCTGGGCTCGCGGGGACCACACAGCCGGCCCTTTGGATTTGTTTAGTATTTTGAAATGGATGCCGGTCTTGTCAATCAGTTTGGCCATCTCGCCGCCCAAAGCGTCAATTTCACGGACCAAATGGCCCTTTGCCAGTCCCCCGATGGCGGGATTGCATGACATTTTACCGATCGTATTTATATTCAAGGTCACCAGCGCCGTCTTTAGCCCCAGCCGGGCAGCCGCCAGGGCAGCCTCCACTCCAGCATGTCCGCCGCCGGCAACCACAACATCATACATTTTTTTCAAACCCACACTCCAAAGGTTTCACGTGAAACACTATTTACCTATACAAAACTGCCCAAAAATATTATTCAATAAATCCTCTGTAGTTGTCTCACCAATAATCTGACCAATAGAATCCAGGACATTCCTAAGTTCGGAGGCCAGAATCACCTCATCCATATCAACTTCCAGGTCAGCAATAAACCCTTTCAGGCTCTCCATGGCCCGCGCAAGGGCGTTTTTATGTCGTGAATTAATGACTACAACTTCCTCGTCTTCCACCCCACTGTCTTTTAACAGGTTTGTTTTGATGAGTTCCCTTAATTTGTCGATGTTTTCTTCAAATTTAGCGGAGACTCCCACTATAGGCAGGTCCAGTTTCTTTAGTTGTTCGAAAACGCCGGGATGCTCACCCAAATCTGTTTTGTTAAGAACCAGCACCGCCGCTACCTTCCCGCGGGTCTGCGAGACATATTCCAACATGCGCTTGTCATCGTTATCCAGGGCGGAATGGGATTCGAATAGCGCCAACAGGATATCCGCCGAATCGATATGCTCCACTGCCTTTTTTACACCCAATTCCTCAACCGGGTCCATCGTTTGCCTGACCCCCGCAGTGTCTACAACCTGCACAGGAATACCGTCAATCTCCATTCGCCCTTCGATATAATCCCGCGTGGTCCCGGGTATGTCACTGACAATAGCCCGCTCTTTTTCCAAAAACGCATTCAGCAAACTGGATTTACCAACATTGGGCTTCCCCAGGATCACCATTTTTATTCCTTCGCCCAAAAGTTTCCCGTACTCGTAAGTCCGCATCAGATTTTCAACTTCCGTCGCCATCTTCCTGGCCCGCGTCATTAAGTCGCTCTTTTCATACACCTGGATATCTTCTTCATTAAAATCCAAATTTACTTCAATGAGCGAGAGCAGATTGATGGTTTCCTGTTTTATCTCCCTGATTTTTTGGGATAGTTTCCCGTCCAGTTGCTTGAGAGACTGGGAAAGACTCCGCTGCGTTTTAGCCCCTATAATGCCTGCGACCGCTTCAGCCTGGGACAAATCCATTTTGTGATTAAAAAAAGCTCGTTCGGTGAATTCGCCCGGATTGGCCATGCGAGCGGAAAAATGCAGTATTTCCCGGATAATCTGGTCAATAATCAGAACATTGCAATGACAGGAAATTTCAATGACATCTTCGCCTGTATAAGAACTGGGACCCCGGAAATAACTTACCACCACCTGATCAATCAATTTATTTTCGTTGAGCGAATTAATCGCTCCGAAAAAAACTCTTTTATGATCAGCAGCGCTTATTTCATTTGAAAATATTTGGTTTACGATGGGCAGACATTCTTTTCCGCTGAGCCGGATGATTGCAATTGCGCCCTTCCCTAAGGGAGTGGAAAGGGCGACAATTGTATCTTCATTGTCTAAATATTTCATCTATTCAGATACTAAATTTACTTTTTACGCTTCTTCCCGGTTTGCGATCTCGTCGCTTTAACAGGAACCGGTTTCGCTTCCGCCGTTTCATTCCCAGGATGCATTTTTTTCTTTATTTGATATGTTTGGGCCATACTGAGAAGATTGAACACTGCATAGTAAAGATTCAGTCCCGAGGGCAAAGAATAAAAGATGAACACCATGAAAATTGGCATAAAGTAAACCATCGCCTTTTGCTTGGGATCGGTCATAGACATTTTTGATTGCCAGATCATGGTCAGCGCCATTAAAATGGGCAAAACATGGAGACTATTGCCAACCAGGGGCAGGTGAAAGCCCAGATGGAGTACATCGGGTCGGGCCAAGTCGTTTATCCATAAAACAAACGGTTTTCCGCGCAATTGTATTGTGGACCGGAACACGATAAACAGCGCAAATAGTACTGGCATTTGCAGAAGCATGGGTAGACAGCCGCCCAAAGGATTCACGCCGTGCTCCTTATACAGCTTCATCATTTCCTTGTTCAGGCGCTGAGGTTCATTCTTGTATTTTTCCCTCAACTCCGTCATTTTGGGCTGCAGAAACTGCATTTCACTCATCGACTGATAACTCTTCTTGGTCAACGGGTGAAGAATCAGTTTGATTAATATGGAAAAGATGATAATTACCAGTCCGTAATTGGGGATGAATCGATGCAAAAATTTGAATGAGGGTATAATAAACAGCGTACTGATGGGACGGAACAACCTCTCATACCAGTCCTTATTCATCACCAGGGTCTGAAGCCCCACATCATATTTTTTGAGAATGTAGTAATCCAGCGGCCCGATATAAACCGAAAATGTATCGGAAACCAGAGACTTCGCCGGATAATTCATTTCGATTGCCGCGGTGTAATCCTTATGCGGCATATTGTCCACCGTTTTTTGAATACCGCTTAAATTGGCGCCATTTGTGGCGGAAGACTGGAACGGAACAATGGATGCCAGAAAATATTTGGTTCGCACCGCGATCCAATCGACATTGCCGTTAAACGTCTCCTGCTTTGTCTTATCCTCAGAGGCATCCAGGCTTTCCAGTTCCTTGGCCATATAGGCATAAGCGCGTGAATAGGAGTTATCGTCTTTGACGTTCTCTTCTGTTAAAGGGAGTCCATTTTGCCAGGCAATAAAATAGCGCCGGTTAATGATATATTCCGAAAGATTCTCGAAGCTGACCCGGACATCAAAAGAATACCGATCCCGGTAAAAATGGATTGTTTTTACAATTCTTCCGTTTTTTACCGGCAGGTAAAATTTGAATTCATATTCGGATTTATAATCATTCAGAACTACCTTCTTATTATTCTCGAAATCGGCGTAAAAATTATAATCATCAAGATTTACCTGTTTTCCGTCAACATTCAGAAAATTTAATTTTAAATAATTGTTATCGATCAGGTTTACATTTCCACCTTTGTAATAATCATATTTTTTTAGTTCCCAAAGAACGGGATTCCCGCCGTGTTCCGTGCTCCAGACCACGTGGACCAAATCCGTTTCGATATCTATGGTTTTTTTCTCGGGTGATTCCTGAATCATCACGGGTGTGCCTTTTGACACCACACCTGTGTCAATCAGGGTTGGAGTTGCTGCAGGTTCTTCCGCTGGCGCTTCAATCTTTTTTCTTGCCGTGTCCTTAACAACAAAGGTTGTATCTTTTGGCTGTGTGATTGTCTGTTGCTGAACCGGTTTTTCTCCCACAATCCATTTTTGATAAACCGGCATCATCAGGGTTACGAGAATGATAAGTACAATTCCAAGTATGGTCTTTTTATCCATTAGTTTTCCTCAGTTGGTGATTGCGGAACAGGATCATAGCCTCCGGGATGGAAGGGATGGCATTTTCCCACCCGTTTGATCGATAACCATCCCCCCTTAAGGGCGCCAAATCTCGATATGGCTTCCTGCGAATATTCAGAACATGTCGGATAGAATCTGCACGATGGAGGAAAAAAGGGGGAGATTAGGTTGCGATACAATTTTATGATAAAAACAAGGAGATATTTCATATCTCTTTAATATTTTCCATTTCATTTAACAGGTATAGAAAGTCGTCCCAAAACAGCTTAATATTGAAAACAACTTCTTTCCCCTCAAACTTCTCTTTTTGTAGACGGAAAGCTTCCCGCATGAGTCTCTTCATCCGGTTTCGTTTGACTGCGTTTCCGACCCGCTTATTAATCAAAAACGCAACGCGATTGTTCCCGGAATTATATATAAAAGTATTAAACACTTTTCCCGGAATCCGACTGCCGGATTTGAGCACCCGTGATATATCGGATCTTTTCTTTAAAATTATATCCCTGGGAAGCGTATGTTTTCTAGAATTCACTGCTGACAGATAATTTTCTTCTACCTTTTGCCCGTCGTCTTGCCAGCACCTTTCTGCCATTCTTTGTACTCATCCTCTCGCGAAAACCGTGTTTGTTTTTCCGTTTCCGATTATGAGGTTGAAATGTCCGTTTCATAAATCCTCCAAATATTTAAATATATTAATATCTCTTTTTTTATAGCCTAAAAATAAAATACTTTTTTTATGGAAAGTCAATAGGTTGATAAATTTTCCTTTGTTTTATTTTGAATGTGATTTGGGCGGAAAAAAGCACACCCCGGTCCGGAGGGCAGGATAAGACCGGGGTGCAAAATGATTTTACAATCATAACTCAATAATAATAAACGGCAAATTTGCGGCAAGCTTTAGCAATTATCAAAAATTCTATTCCATCGCGAAAGCAGGCTTTCTAAACAGAGGTTTGATCTGAAGACAGACCCCAATCTATTCAATTTAATGATGAATACACTAACATTCCAGCCTGTGCCCATCAGCCTCTCCAGGTAAGGAGATTCAGGCTCTCGCCATCATGTTCAGCATAAGTAAAATGATCAATCCAATCACCTAAATTGATATAGATCTTTTGACCGTAGTGCTGAACTTTTGGATAATGCAGATGCCCGAAAATAACGTAATCGTATCCCTCTTCAAATTTCTGAATCGCCCTTTCCAAATAATCCTTGTCGTTGGGCGGATTGTCCCCCTGGGTGTGTTCCCGGCTGAGAGAAGAAACCCACTTGGCCAGCGGGATACCAATATCGGGATGAATCAGGCTGTAAAGAAAAATATTTATCTTGTTTCGAAATATCCGTTTCAACAAACGATACCCCCAATCATTCTTCGCCAGTCCGTCACCATGAAAAATATAGAGCCGTTCATTCCCAAGGGTATATTCAAAATCATTGAAATGCATCTGAATGTTGAATTCTGTTTGCAGAAAATCACGCATCCAAAAGTCATGATTTCCCGCAATATAATGCAATTCCTTTCCCAATTCATTCAATTGGGAAAGAGCGCAGAGAATCTTTGTGTATCCACGGGGAATAACCGAGCGGTATTCAAACCAGAAATCGAACAGGTCGCCAACAATGAAAAGGCGGTCACCATACTGGGCTACATGATCTAAAAAAGAAATCAAACGTTTTTCCTTTAAGCGCTCAGCTCTGGAATGCTGGGTCCCCAGATGAACATCAGAGATAAAAAAAGAGCTTCCCATATAAAATCTTAATCCTGTAATTCTTTCCTTAAATAATTTTCGAATTTAGATTTCACATCATGCAAATGCAATTACAAATAAATGAACCATTGCTCATTCGGCATCAAAATCCCTGGCCCAAAATCTCTTTTGCATCCATCACAATCATAAATGCGGCAGGGTCATGTAAACGGACCAGATCCCGCAGGCGGGAAATCTGGCTTGAATCGACCACCACCATCATCAGTTTTTTATGTTCACCGGAGTATAGTCCTTTGGCGTGAATGATGGTGGCACTGCGGGACAGGTCTTGGATAATATGTTCGCCTATCTGATCGACTTCATTAGTAACGATTTGCACAACTTTGGCGAATGGTTTTCCGGTCAGAATCAGATCCACCAGTTGGGAGGAAATAAAGATGGTAATGCCGCCCCAAAGCGCCAGTTCAACATTCTGAAAAGTGACCGCAGCAGAGCTGATGACCAGCAAATCCAAGGTAAAAAGAACCTGCCCGGTCTTAAAACGGGTTTTGCGGGAAATGACCCGGGCGAGAATTGTCCCGCCTCCGGCAGAGGCATCTCCTTTAAATATTAAACCCAATCCCAGCCCGACCAGCAGACCGCCGTACAAGGTTGCCAGCATCAGGTTATGAGTCAGCGCCTGAAAATGAAGATTAATGGAAAAAAAGTCTGTGAAGAATGAGGCTGCAAATACGGTAATGATAGTCCGGGCCAGAAAAGATTTTCCCAGATATTTCAGGCCAATAAATAATAGAGGTATGTTGAGGCCCAGCATAATGGATCCGGTGGGAAGGCCGATCAGATAGTGAAGCACAATAGAAAGTCCGGCGACACCGCCGGTCGCAATTTTATTCGGAATGAGGAAAAAAACCAGTCCAAGGGAGAGGGACACAGAACCGGCGACATCGTAGATGATATCTCTGAGAAGACACCCCAGATCGAATTTTTTATCTTCCATCAGATATGTATATATCTTCTTATACTCATTTGTTATCGAACCTCAATTAATAAATCTCAAATCCAACATAAAAACAACCAATATTATCAATATATGATAAATTCCCGATTGGGGCTCTTCAATTTTTATCGACTTCTGCTTTCTGTTCCAATATTTTTATATGGGTTTGTGGAATTCACTTTTATAAAAAAGGCTTGAAAATCATGCAATAACTTTGATATATTTTTCGCCAATGCTGTTTTGTGAAATTGAAAGTCGGTAATTCATAGAAGAAGGTAAAAATTGTGAGAAAGAAAACATTTGTCGGCGGCATTCATCCTTTTGAAGGAAAGAGTTTTACAGAAAAGAAAAGTATTGAAATTTTACCCAATCCCAAGAGCGTTTATATTCCGCTACAGCAGCATATCGGTGCTCCCACCAATCCGTTAGTAGAAAAGAAACAGGAAGTGAGAGCCGGGGAGAAAATCGCCGAAGTTAACAGTTTTGTTTCCGCACCGGTGCATGCGTCTATCTCCGGCACCGTTACAGGCATCCTGGACATCATCCATCCCGTCTCGGGAAAAGGGAAAGCAATTGTCATTGAAGGGAATGGAGAGGACAGTTGGACTGATGCTATCAAGTTTGAAGACAATTACATGGATTTGCCCGCTTCGGAGATGCTTAGCCGCATCAAAGAAGCCGGACTGGCCGGTTTGGGGGGCGCAACATTTCCTACCCATGTAAAATTATCTCCTCCCCCGGACAAAAAGATCGATGTTGCCATTCTGAATGGCGCCGAATGCGAACCATATCTCACCGCTGACCACCGGTTGATGCTGGAACAGCCCCAGGATATCGTCAACGGTTTGCGGATCATGATGAAAATTCTGAGCGTCAAACGCGGTATCATTGGCATTGAGGACAACAAACCCGATGCAATTCAGACCATGCATAAATTGGTTAAAAATGAAGCCGGGATGGAGGTTGCCGTATTTCCGGTTAAATATCCCCAGGGAGCGGAAAAACAATTGATTCGGGCCGCGCTGGGACGCGAAGTTCCTTCCGGCGGTCTGCCAATGGATGTGGGAGTGGTTGTGCAAAATGTGGGCACTGCAAAAGCTATTTTTGAGGCGGTCTCTTCTCACAAACCTTTAACCCACCGGATTGTCACCGTCACCGGGCCGGGAGTAAAAGAACCCAAAAACCTTCTGGTGCCAATCGGAACACAATTTCAGGATGTTGTCGACTTCTGCGGCGGCCTGACTGAAAGGGCGGCGAAAATAATTATGGGCGGCCCTATGATGGGACTCCCCCAGCCGAACCTGGAGGTACCCGTTGTAAAAGGAACATCCGGAATTTTGGTGCTGGAAGAAGATCAGGCACATCTGCCGGTAGAAGATCCCTGCATTGGCTGCGGCCGCTGCGTGGAGGTCTGCCCGTCCCATCTCATGCCCACAGCCCTGCAGATGCTGGTGAGTCACGGCCAGACCCTGGAAGCAGAAGATCTGCACATTATGGATTGTATTGAATGCGGATCATGTTCATTTATATGCCCCGCCAATCGACGGCTATTGCATGAAATTCGTTTCGGGAAACGAAAAGTGCTGGAAATGCGTCGCAAAGTCGGGTGATGACCGGAACGACCATTTGTATCGTCAGCCCGAGCAGGAAGATTACTTGAGTTACCATTACATTAAGGAAAAGAAAAGCGAGTATTGAATATGAGTGAAGCAACCGAGAAACTCTTCGTTGTAACCTCTTCGCCGCACGTACGGGATACCGATTCCATTTCGAAAATTATGTGGACAGTGAATGTCGCCATGATTCCGGCATTGGTTATGGCAGTGTATTTTTTTGGATTCAAGGCATTATGGGTTACTTTGCTGTCCATAGCCGCAGCGGTTGTAACAGAAGGTATCATTCAAAAGCTGGGCAAGAAGCCGGTTCGCGTTCACGATGGCGCGGCGGTCATCACAGGCGTGCTGCTGGCATTTAACCTTCCAGCCTCTGTCCCCTGGTGGATGCCGGTCATCGGATCGGTTTTCGCAATCGCTATCGTAAAGGAGCTATTCGGAGGACTGGGATACAACATTCTGAATCCGGCCCTGGCAGCGCGCGCATTCCTTCTGGCATCCTGGCCGGTGGACATGACCGCAAATTGGACATCTCCGCGAGGAGGCACCATCTCTGGAATCGCCGCCATCACCAGCGCCACCCCACTGAATCTTTTAAAACAATCTGCAAAAATTATTGCCAATCCCAGTAATTATGATCCCGCACAGGTGCAGCAAGCCCAGGAAGCCATCGCCAAACTATCCAGCAGCTACACACACCTGCTGGTCGGAAATGTGGGGGGCTGTATCGGCGAGACTTCTGTGATTGCCCTGCTGGTTGGCGCGCTCATCATGTTTTATCGCCGGGTGATCGACTGGCGAATCCCGTTCACTTATATCGGAACGGTGGCCCTGTTCGCATGGATTTTCGGTGGAACGGAAGGCCTCTTTACAGGCAACTGGATTTTTCACATCCTTTCCGGCGGCTTGATCCTGGGCGCCTTTTATATGGCAACGGACATGGTGACATCGCCGCTTAACGCCAAAGGACACTACATCTTTGCCGTGGGACTCGGCATCCTTACCGTCGCCATCCGCGTATGGGGCGGCTATCCCGAAGGTGTGAGTTACGCAATATTATTAATGAACCTGGCCGTTCCCCTAATTGATCGATACACAGTACCCAAAGTATTTGGGGAGGTGAAGCAATGAATAACATCCTCAGACTCAGTATAATTCTCACTATTGTCACCGGTATTGCCGCCTTCATTCTGGCTGAAATTTACAGTGTGACGAAACCGATCATTGAACTTCAGAAAAAAGCCGCAACCGAAGCTGCTCTTAAGGCAGTCCTTCCCCAGGCAAAACTGATGGTCCCGGTAGAGCAGAGTGTCCCGGTGAAGGACAATCAGGGCAAAGTGCTTTATGAAAAGAAAGAAGTTCTCTATTATAAGGGATATGCCAATCCCGATACAACACAACTGACGGGATACGCTTTCGAAGCTTTTGGCAGCGGCTACAGCAGCATCATTGAAACAATGGTGGGCATCGATACAACTGGTCATATCAAGCAGATCAAAATCATATCGCAAAAGGAAACACCCGGGTTGGGTGCCAAATCTGTTGACAGCCAGCCGTTTCACGGCAAACACTGGAGCACCCGCCAATTTGACGGAAAAACAGTCAGCCAATTGAAAGGAATTTTTAAAAGGTATTTATAAAGAAAACCCGACTTTTCGGCTGGCCCTGGGATTATGCCCTACCCTGGCAACCAGCACCTCAATTACGAACGCCATCGGAATGGGGGCGGCCACAACTTTCGTTTTGCTCAGTTCAAACATTATGGTATCCCTGCTGATGATCATGTTTGCTAAAATTCTTTCCGAAGAAGGGCTGAAGAGTCTGAACAAAATCCGGATTCCGGTGTTCATCGTGGTCATCGCATCCTTTGTAACCATTGTGGAAATGGTGATGTCTGCCTACTTCCCGGCGCTTTCTGCCTCTCTGGGAATCTTTATTCCTCTTATCGTGGTCAACTGTATTATCCTTGGCCGGGCCGAAGGATTTGCCAGCAAAAACCCGCTGCTCCCCTCCATTGCCGATGCCATCGGGATGGGGATTGGGTTTACACTTGCGCTTAGCTCCATCGCTTTGCTACGGGAAATTCTGGGAAGCGGTCAAATCCTCGGTCATACGCTTTTCGGAAACGGGTATAAGCCGGTTTTGCTTATGATTCTTCCTCCCGGAGCATTTCTGGTTATTGGCATTTATCTGGGCGCGCTTAATTGGTTTGATGCCCGCAAAAAACAATCACAGAGGGGATAAGAAATGGAATATGGTATTTTTCAAATAATTATTCTTTCAATATTTATCAACAACTTTGTTCTCTCACGGTTTTTGGGAATATGTCCCTATATGGGCGTCAGCAAGCAGCTGGACTCCGCAATCGGCATGGGAATGGCCGTGACCTTTGTTATGACTCTTGCTTCTCTGGTGACATGGCTGCTTTTTAATTTCTTCCTGGCCCCCACATACAATAGTGTCTTTTATGCCATTTTTCATACCCCCATTGATCATATTCCGGACCTGACGTTCCTGAGAACCATCGTATTCATCCTGGTCATTGCCGCCCTGGTTCAGTTCATTGAAATGTATATTCAAAAGGCAAGCCCGACACTGTACAAGGCATTGGGAATTTATCTGCCGCTAATCACCACGAACTGCGCAATTTTAGGTGTTGCAGTTTTGAATATCGATATGTTTTTTGCAGAGGGTCTTCCGGTGCACAACAGTTTCATCAACACCCTGGTTCAGGCTTTTGCCTCCGGCCTTGGTTTTACACTGGTTCTGATCCTAATGGCGGGTATCCGTGAAAAACTGGAACTCGCCAATATTCCCAAGCCATTCCGGGGCCTGCCGATTGCCTTTATAGTAGCCGGACTGATGTCAATCGCTTTTCTCGGATTCGCCGGAATGAATGTAAAATAGAATGTCGCAAATGTTTTTTTAAACACCCGGAATAAAATGCTAGTTTATTTCCATAGAAAATCCCCTTATATTTAGGGGATTTTTATTTTTTTAAGGAGGTCGGTTTCGTTTTTATGTATCAAGATAAGGAAATGCCGTTTTTAGAACACCTCGAAGAGTTCCGCAACAGAATTATCAAAGCGCTGGTCGGCTTAATTGTCGGCGCACTTTTGTGCCTTATTTTCTCGAAGCAGCTTCTGCTTGTTCTGATGTGGCCTTCCTCCCATGTAAAAATACCCATGGACATACAGGTGTTGAAAGTCCAGGGCATGTTTATGGTGACTTTGGAGGTTGCATTTTTTGGCGGAATCCTGGTCAGCCTCCCTTTCATTCTCTACCAAATTTGGATGTTCATTGCACCCGGATTATATAATCATGAAAGGCGCTATGTTCCCCGAATCATTTTTTCGGCAACACTGCTGTTTTTGGCGGGCGTCGCTTTTGCCTATTTCCTGATAATTCCCTTTGCCTTGAACTTCTTCCTGGGATTAGCCCCAACCACAATTAAAACCAACATCGCCATCGATTTTTATATCAGTTTCATCATACGGCTTCTGTTTGTTTTCGGAATCATTTTCGAACTGCCTATTCTCAGTTATTTCTTAAGCAAAATGGGCATACTATCGCCGGAAATCATGCGAAAATACCGCCGGCACGCAATCGTGGTTATTTTCATTCTTGGGGCTATTTTTACGCCTCCCGACCCCTTCACGCAGATTATGCTGGCGATACCGCTAATTCTGTTGTATGAATTTTCCATCTTCATTTCAGCGTGGGTGAAAAAAGGAAAGATTGAAAAAGCGCGAATGGAAATGGAATCTGAAGAGTCAACTGCTATAACTGAAAAAGAATCATAGAATTAAACCAATGATATTTTCCGGCGTAAAAATTACGGCTGTTTAAATTCAAATAAAATTATTCTAACGGAAAACGCTGCTGATTATTTAATGACCTCAAAAGTAAAAAGAATATTCAAATCTTTCGGCCAGGATTTAGACGCATTCCAGGAATATTTTAAAAAATCGATGGCTTCCAATGTTCGGATAGTCGATGAAGTAGCTCGCTATATGGTGCGGCGAAAGGGTAAACAATTGCGGCCTATGCTGGTGCTGGTTGCATCCAGAACGATCTCGGAACCGACGGAAAGAAGCTATCTTGCTGCGGTGGTTGTTGAATTATTACATACCGCCACTCTGGTGCATGACGACGTAGTGGATGAAGCAGAGTTGCGCCGCGGTTTTCCAACTATCAACAAGATCTGGAAAAATAAAATTTCCATTCTGATGGGTGATTACCTTCTGGCAAAATCGCTGATTATTGCCACAGAGATCGGAAGCCTGGAGTTGATGAACATAACCGCCACTGTCGCCAAGCGAATGAGTAAAGGCGAGCTGATGCAAATCCAGAAATCCCGAAAACTGAACATACAAGAAGAAGAGTATTTCCAGTTGATAGCTGACAAAACGGCCTCGCTGATTTCGGCCTGTTGTGAACTGGGCGCCCTGACGACCGATGCAAATCCGGAGCAGCGGGAGATTCTGAAGAAATTTGGGGAAAATCTCGGCATTGCGTTTCAGATAAAGGATGATCTCCTCGATTTTCAGAGCCAGCCCGGTATTCTGGGCAAACCGGTGGGGAACGATCTGAAAGATAAAAAGATTACCCTCCCCCTTCTCTATGCATTTCAAAAGGCCGATTCGGGTGAAAAGAAAGAAGTGATCCGGATGCTGAAAAACGGCGTCAAAAGAAAAGAGATCTCCTCAATCATTGACTTTGTAAATAAATATGACGGCATCCATCGCGCTGAAGAAAAGGCCATTTATTTCAAGAACCTGGCGGTGGGGGAATTAAGAAAATTACCGGAAACCCAGGCGCGCAATGTTCTTGAAGAGTTAGCTGAATTTGTAATCCAACGGAAGAAATGAAACCTTTCAATATTGTCTTTCTTGTTCCCCTTCTCATATTTTT